>NZ_NRIQ01000017.1:16316-106616 GCF_020224095.1 Enterobacter sp. CCUG 70166 | reverse complement strand
ACTTTCGGGGTTCACTTCAGCCAGGCGGTTTTTCGGGAACGTTCTTCCTTTTCCAGCAGTATGGATTCAAAAGAGCGGGAAACATTAACAATCTTCTGAATATCAGACATGGTGAGTCAGCTCCTGAATGATGGCGGGGGAATTCACTGGCTCGGGTTCGCCGGATACCGGTGGGAGGTCGCCCTGATGCCGTGCGCAGCCCGTGAGCGCGCACAGCATCAGAAGGATGATGCTGAATTTCATGGAAGCCCCTTATCGTATGGATGCAGGAATGCCGCACCGGTGGCGCAGGCCACGGCGTGACGGGGAAAGGAAATTAAGGATCGGGAGGATTAACGGTGACGCTGCCGGTTCAGGCGTTTCATGCTTTCGATGGCGGCGGCGCGTTTCTGCCAGGCGCTCACGGTTTTACCCGCGCCTGCGCCGGTGAGTCTGCCGGTCGCCGCTGCGACGGCCATGCCGCCTTTCGCAGTCAGGCGGGCACCGCCCTTTACCCCCGCTCCGGCGAGGTCGGCGGATTTGTTCGCCAGTCCGCTCAGGCCACTCATGGCTGCCCCCTGCAGCACCGCCTGTACGGCGTCCCCGCTGAGTGCGCTGGCGAGCTTCGCGGAGAACCAGACCATCACACCTGCCGCTATCCCGGCCAGCAGGCACTGCGCCGCCAGCGTGACCATATTGGTTTCAGCGGATGTTTTTGTTGCAGCATCCAGTATCTTATTCAGGTAATTAATGGCGATACGGATGGATAAGGCGGAAAACATGATCGTTAATATTGCCGCAAAAATCGTTTTCAGCCAGTTATCAAACATCGGTTTAAGAAAACCGTACAGCAGGCAGAAAATAAAGAGCGGCGCGGTGGTGGTCATTAACAGGATGGTGATTTCGGCGAGCAGGTTGACAAAGGTGGCTGCCATCAGCAGGACAATAGAGCCGCCCCATACCAGCACTTCGGCAAGGCCGCCATTCAGTTTGACGTAAGTTGATGTGTCCATATTAAATAACTTTTGCCCCAGCGCCTGTGCCTTTCCCCAGACAGTATCGAGCAGCGCCCAGATATTATCATCGCCGCTGACACCGTCTTTGAGTCCCTGGATAGCCGCTACCGCCATATCAAGCCAGCCATCCCGGTTTAACACAAAGGTGGTGATCAGCAACATTCGCCCCACATCCCAGACGACATCTTCAACCGGGGTCCGGAGTTTGCCAGCCAGTGTCTGATAACCGCGATACAGTATAAATAAGGTAAAAGAGCTGACAATGATGACGCTGATCATCGTGCCGTAAGTGGAAGACTGACCTTCCAGTACAGCATTCAGTCCATCCATGATGTTTTTGTCCATACCAACAAAAATACCACCGGACATGGTGCCTCACCTGATATTTAAAGAAAGGAAATAAAAAAACAGGGAGAATTCCCTGTTTTGTTGGAGGAAATATTATTACTATGTCACTGCATTTCGTTTTGCAGCTTCCTGCTGAAATATCGCCTCGAATTTTTCCTTAACCCCGGGCTGGCCTTCCTGTGCAAACATAAGTGCTGCCCGGTGGGCAAATTCGCAGTTATCGCTTGCCTCGCCATCCTTCAGGCATTGCGTATAAACCGCATAAGTTTCGTCAGGATGTTGCTTATACCAGGCTTCGGATTTGGTTTCCTTGCAGCCGGACAGTAATATCACGCCTGAGAGTGTGCATAAGGTGAATAAGGATCTGAGCACGGATAACCTCCTTATAAATTATTAAGGTCAGCAACAGGTGCCGTTAGCTGCTGCTGTTCAAAGGCTTTCTGTCTTTGCTGTTCCAGCAATGTCGTTCGCTGTTCAGCCTGCCTGACAGACATCTCCCACTGATTCGTCAGCGCATTTAACTGTACGCTTTTCGCCGCGATGGCGTTAGCCAGATCCTGAGACTCTTTCGAGTCCTGCGCATTCGATATACGGTCAGATAAGTCTGATATATCGCTGAGTGTGCTGTTAATCCTGTTTTCAACGTCAGTGGTATTCTCAATCGCCATTGCCTGATTGAGGATTATCTGTTTGCAACTGTCGGCCAGGGCCTGATATTTTATTCCTTCCTGTTCCTCGCTGCATACGCTGAACGATTTGTATTTACTGTAAAGGTGTTGCAGTTCATAAGAATATGAACTGTTCTGCGTGGTCAGCAGATCATCCAGTGAAATACCGTTCTTACGGAGATTATCAATATCGGTTTTCAGGCTTCGGGCATCACTGAGAAAACCCTGAATATCCCGCACGCCGGTTGCGGTAGCCAGTTGCTTCTTATACGCATTAAGTTCGCTTTTATAATGGGTAACCGTACCCTCCCATTGCTGTAGTTTCTGCATCCACTGGTTAATGGATTCGGTATTCTGCACGGCGTCGAAAACCGGTATTCCGGCGCTGAACGCCTGCGCCGAGAAAAATAACAATAATGCCAGACGGTGATTCCTGGAACGCATTGATAGTACCTCAGGTTGGCTTTCAGATTGCCCGGTCAAAAAAAGTATCTTTCCATTCATCAGGTCGCATACCATCCTGATAAATGGCATCGAATATTTTCAGGTTGTCCTCACTGCCGCTGAGAAGCCGGGTGAATTTACCCATCCCGGACAGATCCATTTTCGCCATCGCCACAAACGGGCGGGTTTCCCCGGCCCGCAGCGGTGTTTTCAGGATGACCATATAATGCTCGCCCGGATCCAGGTTCCTGACCGTGTCATAAACACTTTCCGGCACTTTCATTTTCTCCACGTAATCCGCATGGCTGGCTTTCGGGTTGGCGAGGAAAATCTGGGTACCGCACTGCTCAATAATCGCCGGGGCGATGGGGTGTCTGACGATTTCATCCGGTGACTGTGTTGCCGGAACGAAGATACCGTTCAGCTTTCGGATGACTTTCAGCATATTGAGGGAGAAGCGGGAAAATTCGACATCGGCCAGCCAGCGCCAGAACTCATCCATAAACATCACCAGGCGGCGACCATCCAGAAGACTGGTCACACGGTACAGCAGGTAAAAGGTCACGGGGCCGCGAATATCGTCATCATCCAGAAATTCGGTGCCGTCGATACCAAAGTTATCGACATCGCTGATGGTGAAAGTATCGGCCTCGTTATCAAACACCCAGCCGAACTCGCCCCCCTGCGCCCACTGTTTCAGGCGAATACGCAGCCCGTTGGTGCGGGCGTCTGTGGTCGGCGGCTCCGGCAGCACTTCCAGCAGCCGGGTGATCCCGTACCGGCGGTACTCCGGCGGATAGTCCAGCATGATGGTGTCCACGGCGGCACTGATCCGCTCCTCATCGCGCGGATCGAGCGGCTTACCGTTGCGGCGGCACAGCATGCGCACCAGCCGTTTGATGAAACTGATGTTCCGGCGGGTTGGCTCCAGCGCAAACGGGTTGAAGCCGGTGGGCTCGCCGGTATGGATGCGGAAATAACGCCCGCCCGCCTGGCGGATCGCCATCTCCGCCGCCCGGTCCTTATCGAAATACACCGTGGTCAGCCGTTTGATGGTGGCAGAAGGCGCAAACGACGCCGGGTTACGGTACTTCTGCATCAGTTGTTGCATAATGGTCATCAGCAGGGTTTTGCCGGATCCGGTTTTCCCGATAATCGCCGTATTCCCCGGCGTTTTCTCACCGGTGTCATCCCGCCCGGCCTGGCTGTCGTGCAGGTTCAGGTAATACCCGCCACCGCCGGGAGATGTGAGGATGGCGATGGCTTCCCCCCACGGATTACCGCTGCGTTTGTGGGGATGGAAGTTATGCAGGCAGGCTATATCGGCAAAATTCTGGCTGCTGACGGCCACCAGTCGGGGTCGCAGCGTATACACGCCCGGCAGTTGCGCCAGATACGCGGCGGGCAGTGACAGGGTGGAGAGCGTTGTCATAATACCAAGATCGGCGAAGGGCTGGGCCAGAACGTTAGTGTCCTTCACCACCTGTCCGGCACTGTCTGAGGAGATCAGCAGGGAAAAGTGGAATTTACCGCACGACACATGTCCGGACTGGAGCAGGTCGCGCAGGACAATCAGCTCTTCGCGCTGGGAAGTCGCGTCGTCGTCCGTGGAGTTAAGCCGTTTTTCCGCCAGACGGATATGATTCTGCGCCTCATCCCGTGCCATGCAGGTAAAGGACTGCGTCAGAACATACTCGCTTTCGGCGTACAGCAGCGCATCCAGCATACCGGTATGGGTTTCCGGGGAATAATCCTTAATCTCCAGGCTGCGGAAGAAACGGGAACCGCTGACCGTCTGGCATTCACCGGTGTCGGTGGTGAAAAAGACGTCTGGCGTACTGAGCGTTTCATAAAATGGTGAGCGCGTTACGGCCACCTTCTGCCACTGACCGGTAAGCAGACGATGGAAGAACGCCAGTTGTGAGGAATACACCCGCCCGTTTTCTTCATATATCCCCAGCGGCGTTGCCATATAGCGGGATAATGAAGATTCCAGTGCTTCGCGGTATTCCAGCATGATTTTGAGCGCGTCATCCAGTGCTGCCTGGCGTTTACTGTGCGACTGCGCTTTCATGGTTTTCTTCTCAATCTGAGAGAACGGCGCGTAGCAGACGGTGAAAAACAGCCGGTGCCGCCAGAACGGTTTGTCTTTTACCGGCTGGTAATACCGACGTGTTACCTCATCGGAAAAGGGAATACCCGAACAGGCTTCAAAAACATCATGGTATTTTTCACGGAGCCGGTGAATATAGAATGTTACCGGCAGACCCTCATACGAACGAATAACGTTATTCAGGTGCGTGGCCATCAGGGTCAGGTGATGTTCGTCTTCACATTCAAAGACTGTGCCGTCCAGCTCCCAGGTGGCAACCAAATCACGGTGACGGTTTCTGATGACGTAAGGGTGAATATGGGAGGAGTACGGAATATATTTATCCAGCGTAATACGCTCGTTTAATTTCATTTTCTGAATAAACTCCGAGACATCAACGTTATCGTACTGGTTTGCCAGCAGGGCATTCGCGCCAAAATGGGTATTGGTGAAAAGCCGCCCACGGGTTTTAAACGCCAGCCAGAGCAGACTGAAATAATGAATGTCCTTTCGGGTTTTATTTTTCATTTCCGCCCATGCAGGAATGAGCATAATCGCCAGGTAATAGCTGACATAGACTGCCAGCAGGACGATGGCCCCGCTGACGAGAACGAACGGCACCAGAGGAATACCCATAATGGCGGCAGGCCGCGTGAGTGCTTTATTCAGCGTAGCCATCGTTGCCTCCCTTATGACGCCCAGTAGGCACCGAAGCCGGACGCGCCGACGATCAGGATCGCGCCGATGATGATGTTACGCATGTCATGCAGGCTCTTGCCGTCGAACAGCACCTTGTAGCCCACCCACATAGTCGCCAGTGTGATGGTGACGGCGGCCAGTCCCAGCAGGCCGGTCGAGGTATTGCTCAGTGTTTCATTGGCCTTGTTAAAACCACTGTTCGCCGCCAGCACCGGGGCAGACAGCAGCACGGAAACAACAGCGGAGTAACGGCGTTTACGCATGATCATTTCTCCTCATCAGGGATAACAGGGATAGCGCCGCGAATGACGGAATCGGGATAATGCAGGGAAGTCAGGATCGGCGCAGTGGCACCGGCAGGCTCGCCGCGCAGCACAACGGCGGGATAACGGGCAGACGGTTGTGTGCTCGGGTCAGGGGCTCGCTGCCGGTCTTCCCGGGTGGACGGGACGACATAGCCAATGCGCTGTACGTAGCTGGTCTGGTTAAAGGCGGATTCCGGTCGCTGACCGGTTTCAAAGTTGCCGGAGTAGTAACAACTGAGCGCTCGTTTCAGAGTGCTACCGCGCCGGTAACAGTCGGCGAGAATGCGCTCAAATACCGACAGATTGATGCAAGGGTTAAGTAAGTCGCTGGCCGTGACGCCGTAATGGCGGAAATTGGTGCTGGTGATTTGCATCAGGCCGACCGAATAGCGTCGGCCTTGCGCCGCCAGCCGTCCGGTGAGGCTCATCGCCTCATCATGGCTTGCGGGAAAATGTGAAATCACACCTTTGCCGCCCGGCACGATTTCAGCAATGGCGTAAGGGTGAAAACCGGATTCGACCCGTGCCACATCAAGTGCCGTGGACGGGTGAACACTGGTGGCGCACTGCGTCGCCAGCGCCAGAAAGGCTGTGGTGGAAAGCATAGTGGCCTCGTAACCGTGGGTCCGGCAGCGTATACAAAAACACGTTACCGGGGAGAAGGACAAAAGCGGGTTAAACGGCTGCGGCATCCTGTGAAATGTCACTCTCTTCTCTCGGTTCAAGCAGTACCAGCCTGCCTGAAACCGCAATACCGGGGATCAGCACGATATTCAGGCCAGGCTTACCGTTATGTGCGAAGGCCACACCAACCCTGGTCCAGTACGTGTTTTTCTCGCCCTGTGCATCGGGCTGACTTTCCTGAGTGATAAAGACGTGATAATTGGGTTTTCTCATGGTATTTCCTTTAATAAAATAGCCGTGAAAGCAATAAAAAGGTCACATCCCGGTTCTGCATTCCGGTTTTAACGGGTCAGCGAGAACATTCAGCGGCACCCTGAATTGTGGTTACGTGACAGCCCGATCCAATTTGTTAAAGAACAATCCCCGGCCTGGACGAATGAACGTCCATCAGGGCAACCATGTTGTTATGGCATTTTCAGAATCAGATATTCAGTGCGGGATATAAACGATAAATTCAAAACAAAAATAAGAGAGATAAACTGGCGAGGATTATCAGATGCGGAAAGAGGGAGAAGGATGCAGAACAGATAATAAAGAAGACATTCTATTTTAATGGAAACAGAAAGACGTGCAGAGAAATAATATCCCCGAACGTCTTTATCGCTATTATTAGCGTCTGCGATGCTCAAGTTGTTCCTGACATTCTGTACAGGTGGTTATGCCCGGCAGAGTCTGCCGTCGTTTTTCAGGAATAGGTTTACCACATATACGACAGTGAAATAATGATGGTGTTGAACCCGGCTTAAAACGGTTCTGCTCAATCATCTCCTCCAGTCGCTGTTCATTAAATTCCTGATCGCGGTCGATCTCATCCGGCATGGAGAGTCCTCCTGCCAGTAGCGGCTTCCTGTTCGCACAGTGCGATACGTTTCCAGACCGTGGTGAGTGACAGCGCTTCGGCCTCTGGCTGCAGGATTTCCGTCACCTGCATCATGGTGATCAGTGCATCGGGCGATTCAAGGTTTTCTACCCTGCGCTGCTGCCATTGCAACCAGATAGCCACATCTGTCTTTTCATCCGGTTCAGGCGTTCGGCCATACGGCACGCTGACACCCAGCAACCGACGGCGAAGGCAGACTTCATTGGAGGTGAGACCAAAATAGTGGTTCATCAGTGCGATGGAGCCGCCCAGTCGTATGGCCCGGTCAATTAGTTGTCGGCGCTGTTCTTCCTGACCAGAATGGGCCAGCAACTGGTGCAGAACATCGTGGCGTAGCGAGACTGCGATAAAAGGCGCGGCTGCTCGGCTCAGCGTAAAGAGTGCATCTGGCGAGAGCTGGCTGAGGGCATTCATTTCGTCAAATGTGAAACCGAGATCTTCACAGTGACGAATATTGCCTTCATTAAGCGCCTGCAGGGCATTGGTGAGTACGGCGTAATTTAGTGAAGGGATCATAATATGTATTCCGTATATTTTGTTCAACAGGCAAGATAGATGCAGAAATATCTGGGTATATAGCCTGTTGGAGGGTATTTAGTTGAATCAGTTGCTTTAATTCGCCTTCCCTTGACCGCGTTTAGCGCCGGGACAATTTAATATTGATCCATTCGTCAATTTCTGATTCCAGCCAGGCCACACTGGCTGGTCCGATTTTTATTGAACGAGGAAATGTACCCTCTTTCATATACAGATAGATTTGTGAACGTTTCAAGCCGGTTTTTTCTTCAACCTTTTTTAAGCGTAATAACTGATGTGATGTCATGATTGTCTCCTGTAGCAAAACAAACATTGGTATGCCTGGAGATAATAAAAAAGCATAACGGAAGGAGAAGTGGTAGTGGTAAACCCCGTATTACGGGGTTTAATAAACTAAATACGGGATCATATTGTTGACAGATAAACACAATATCAATTTAATAAGGATGAGGACGGAGGGGAGCCACGCTCTAGTGCTGTTTTTAAAGTATCACCGCTTAGACGGTCAGTGATACCATCAGCTGCCGCCCATTCTTCAAAAATTGTCAATAATTTATAGGGTTGTTTTATTAATGGACTGATAACATCATTGTGCCTACAAGCGAGCCAAAATAACCTTGACAAGGGTGTGGATATTCTAGTTGAAGAGGGGAGGGATTTCTCTGTAACCTGGGTGCTAATTAGTTTCTCAATCTCTGAGTAACGAATAACAAAGCAGGAATCCTGAGGCAAATTATAGAGGGGGAAATATTCTTGCTTTGTATTTTGATTTATCGTTCCCTCTGAAGAAATTCTCTCCATAATATCAAACGCCAGATCTGTTGGTAGGTTTTTTATTTGATGTTCAATTCTACACTTCCAGGTTGTTTTTTCAAACAGCTGAAAAACTTCATTGGACATAGTAACAGTGATGCCATAATTTACCGTGTTTTTCCCAATAATTGGTAATGGTATATTCAATGAGCATGCGAGAAATTGCTTTATTAAAATACATTCAAACCCAATAAGTGATGTATCAATAATATTTTGTGTGGAGTGGACGTATCTGCCCTCAGTACTGAAAATTGAGTCCCATCCATTAATAAAGCTATTTTTTTCTAGCAGACATAAACGATGAATCAATGTCCCTCTAGCTGGATGCATTTTTACTTTTTGAAATGCATATTTTATTTTTCGCAGAATAATTGGAGATTGAAAGTATATGGCGAGATTAATTTTATTATATAATGCATAACGGTAAATATCACTCTCTTTGATTCTTTCGTTGCTCTCTGTATTAATTATGTTAACGGCTTCTTGTATGGTTACCCAGTCAGGTTTCGGAAGCGAACCGTTTATGATCTCGCTGCTTTTCAACATGAAAAACTCCTTTTACATATTTTTCTATGCAAAACTTAAATTACGATTCACTGTTTCATTATTCATGAATATTATCGATAATGTACAAATGAACCCTATTTTATAAAGTAAAGAGTTTAAAAATAAAATTGTTAAACTAGTTTTTAGTTCGCTATGAAATTTTCTCTCGTAACTATGGATGAGGAGACAATTTCCTGAGAGCATAATGAAGGATGAACTGAATAATATTAAGACTAACGAAGATAAAACTCTATGAATAAAATATCGAGCCGAAATAATAAAGAGTAGTAGTACAAGATCTTTATGGCGAAAATTTTCATATTTTCGTTTGTAGGATCCCTGTTGAGAGAATTCAATAGTAATCCAATCTTTTATGTTGCAAGGGTTATGTTTGAGGCAGTTGCTTGAGCGCTGCTTTGGCTCATAGATGCTTCCTGGTGCTGGTAGAGAAATTGCCTCCCAGTGCTCCATTAGTTCTGAAAACCTTACTACTCCGATCATGCTAACGTCTCCTGACTAAAACGAACGGTACGGTTCGATTTGATCAGGATAGACAAAATTTCTGTCAAGAGGCAAGTTAGGGCGCTAACTAAATTTAGTCGCCTGGAGTTATAGAGAAGAACGATTCGGAAAATGTAATCCACTTGATGGTAGTGTTCCATATAATAATATGGAACAAATTGATAATATTATAAACTCCTGAGCATCTTCTAATTTCTTTAAAACTGGAGATTATAATTATCCTTTACGAAAGGCTAATAAAAAGGCATTGACCGCATCCTTTGCCCATTGATCACGCTGTGCAGCAGAAGTGGAAGATTTTGGATGCATTAAGCACTGTATTTGAGGCTCACCGCGTACCATATTCACGAATAAGGAAGCAACTGCATTTCGCCCAATACCACCTAACGAGATTTCTCCTTTAGATTCAGCTTGTTGTAGTATTTCTTCAACAATGTTATTTATCTTTTCTGGACCTGCTAAATAGAAACGTCTACCTAATTCAGGAAAACGCGGTGCTTCAGAAGCTACAACACGGTAGAGAGCGAGGCCATTTTCCGAAAGCACAATATCCAGATACGTTCGGGCTATTTTAAATAATTTATCATAAATATCTTTTCCCGAAATTTTAACTTTATGTACTTTTTGAAGAAAACGCTCACATTCTATTTCAATCACTGCTGTAAATAATGCTTCTTTATTTGGATAATATGCATATACGGTTGATTTTGAGACTCCAGCAGCCTGTTGGATCATATCTGTTGATGCTGCTGCATAGCCTCTTTCCAGAAAAATAGCTTTTGCTCCTTCAAGCACGCGTTGTGCTTTTTCAGGTAAGTTACTAACTATATCATTAGAAAGTATTTTATTTTTTCTTCTAGTGTCAATTGAGGTCTTTGTTGATACCGACATCTGCACTTCCTTATCCGGAATAAAGCTTGATCTTACCATAAGATGAAACTCGAAATCATATCGTTCAGGCCTGAGTGCTACTCACGTATTTTTGCGACGTAGTTGAGTGAAATTTGGTCTTGACTGTACCGAACCGATCGGTTTACTTTGTTCGCCGTAAACTAGAATAAACAGGGCGATCAAGAATGAGGTGTGTGTCAGGTTACAGATTTGCACATGGGACGAAGTCAGTAAGGTACCGTCCGCATTATCTGAAAGGATGTGTTATCTCCGTGCTCAGTCTTGCTTTGGGGTCATGTGCTGCGATCCCCGATCTGGGAACTGCTCCTCAGCCGGAGCAGGCTGCGGCGCTGATTTCACAACGCAGTTTTTCCGCTCCGCATGCTGACTGGCCGCAGGAAAAATGGTGGATGGCCTTCGGCGATACGCAGCTTAACCAGCTGATGAGTGAAGCCACCGCGCATTCACCTTCTCTGGCACAGGCAGAAGCCCGGGTGCGTGAAGCCACGGCCAGAACCGGTGTCGCCCGTTCCCGGTTATACCCGTCAATGGACGCCAGCGCGTCCATTGATAAAGAGAAGCTCAGCTACAACTACATCTACCCTAAAACAGCCGTGCCGCACGGATGGAATGATATGGGGCAGGCCAGCCTCAACTTTAGCTGGGAACTGGATTTCTGGGGTAAAAACCGGGATACGCTGCGTGCCGCGACATCCGAAGCCAGCGCTGCTGAGGCAGATGCCGCTGCCGCGAAACTGATGCTGACGACGATGCTCGCGGACGCTTATATCCGTCTGCAGTACCAGTATGACAGTCGTGACATTGCGGCCCGACAACTGCGTAACCGGACGGATACCGTCAGGCTGGTGCAGTTACGCCATGCTCAGGGACTTGATTCCAGAGTCTCCGTGGAAGAAAGCGGTGCCCGGCTGGATGTCGCCAGAGCGGCGCTGGCTGAAGCCGATGAGCAAATCAAATTAACCCAAAACGGCATCGCGGCTTTACTGGGCCGGGGGCCGGACAGAGGGCTGGATATCCTCAGACCCCGGTTGCAGATGCGCCGCCCTGTCGGGTTACCTGATGCGCTGAACGCAAACCTGCTCGGACGCAATCCGGAAGTGGTGGCCGCACGGTGGCGGGTTGAAGCCGCCGCCAGCAATATCGGTGTTGCCAGAGCGCAGTTTTACCCGAACGTGAACCTGATGGCCTTCGTCGGA
The DNA here is from genome assembly GCF_020224095.1 of Enterobacter sp. CCUG 70166. Taxonomy (NCBI): domain Bacteria; kingdom Pseudomonadati; phylum Pseudomonadota; class Gammaproteobacteria; order Enterobacterales; family Enterobacteriaceae; genus Enterobacter; species Enterobacter sp. CCUG 70166. Next base: position 94,975 of record NZ_NRIQ01000017.1, on the reverse strand, counting down.
TACCAGTCACTGGGGCTGAATAACCTGTTCAGCTCGGGCTCTGATATCGGGAGCGTCGGACCTGCCATCAGCTTACCCCTTTTTGAAGGCGGGCGTTTACGCGCCAACTATAAAGGTGCGAGAGCGGAATATGAATATGCGGTGGCGTCGTATAACGAGGCGCTGACACAGGCATTACGTGAAACTGCTGATGTTACACGGAGCCTTGCTGCTCTGGTGGGCAGGTCAGAAGCAACCGCATCTGCTTTGTCCCACAGCGAGGAAGCTTATCATCTGGCAAAAGCCCGGTATCAGGGGGGGCTGGCCGATTATCAGGAAGTTCTCATTTCTGAAGATGCGTTACTCCAGGCTGAGCTGGCGAATACAGCCATGCATTCCCGGGGTTATGTCTTGGATGTGTCACTCGTCAAGGCCCTTGGGGGCGGATTTGAATCCAGTTCAACATTTGATGCGCAGGTGAAACCGTAATGACTGAAGATAAAGATAAAAACGGCCCACAGGATATGGACAGGGCTCCGGATAACACGAATGCAAAACCGGATAGCGGTGATAAAAAAAAGCATCGCCGTAAATTATTCGCTTTGTTTGGTGGCGTCCTGATTCTTATCGCCATCGGTTATGCCATCTGGCTGATTTTCTTTGCCGGTAAATCCGTCTCAACGGATAACGCCTATACCGCTGCCGAAGTCGCAGACGTCACGCCGCTTGTCGGCGGACCGGTGAAGAAAGTAAATGTGGTCAACACGCAGCTTGTGCATGCCGGTGATGTACTGGTCGTGCTTGATGAGACTGACGCCAGAATTGCGGTGTCACAGGCTGAAGCTGAGCTTGGCAGCGCCCGGCGGAAGGTGATGCAGATTATGGCCAATGACACCGCTCTGGGCGGACAGCTTGATTCGCGTGAAGCAGGTATTCAGAGCGCCGAACATGATGTGGCGAGGGCACGAGCCCGGTTTGATAAGGCCACCCTTGATGAGCGACGTCGCCGGAATCTGGTGAAAGCCGGGGCCGTATCTGAGCAGGATTTTACGGATGCGCAGACAGAATTACGGGAGGCAACGGCCGCGCTGGGAGAAGCGGAAGCCAGTCTGAAAGCTGCTCGCGCTGGCAGTGTCGAAGCAAAAGGATCCCGGCAGGCGAACGAGGCCCTGTTTCTGAACAGTACCGTTGAAACTAACCCCATTGTGGTGGCGGCCAGAACCCGTCTCGATCAGGCCCGTATAAACCTGGCGCGTATGGTTATCCGGGCCCCGGTGGATGGAGTGGTAACACAGCGCTCAGTGGATATCGGGCAGCATGTTCAGGCTGGAAACCGGCTGATGCGGGTTGTGCCCATCGAGGATATTTATGTTGATGCGAATTTCAAGGAAGGTCAGCTCAGCGACGTCAGACCGGGCCAGAAGGTAGAGCTGACTTCAGACCTGTACGGCAGCGGTGTTGTTTATCACGGCGTGGTTCAGGGATTTGACGGAGGCTCCGGTTCCGCGCTTTCACTGATACCGGCGCAGAATGCCACGGGTAACTGGATTAAGGTCGTGCAGCGACTGCCGGTGCGTGTTCGTCTGGAGCGGGAAGAACTGCGTAAAAATCCTCTGCGCATCGGGCTGTCCATGGAAGTGACGGTGGACCTGACATCGAATGCCAGAGATGACCACACGGAGAAATAAGGTATGTCTGGTTCAGCATTTCCACCTCTGTCCGGATTCAAACTGGTTGTTGCGGCAATCGTGCTCTCGCTCGGGAATTTTATGGTGGTACTCGATACCACCATTACTAACGTCGCGATGCCCACAATATCCGGTTACCTGGGCGTGTCGACAACAGAAGGAATCTGGATCATCACCGCCTATGCGGTGGCTGAAGCCATCACGGTGCCGCTGACCGGCTGGCTGGCGATGCAGTTCGGTCAGGTGCGCGTATTCCTTTTTTCTGTTGTTGCATTTGTGATTTTTTCTGTCTGCTGCGGTCTTTCCTGGTCACTACCGAGCCTGGCCATTTTCCGTGTGCTGCAGGGGCTTGCCGGTGGCCCGCTGATCCCGCTTTCTTACACGTTGCTGCTTGCAGCCTTCCCGAAGAAACAGGCCAACATTGCCGTGGCGCTCTGGGGAATGATGACGGTAGTAGCGCCTATATTCGGTCCGATACTGGGTGGGCTTATCTCGGATAACTGGAGCTGGCAGTGGGTATTTTACATCAATATCGGCTTTGGTCTGATTGTGGGGTTTGGGACCTGGTGGGTGCTGAAGGGGAAAGAAACACATATCAGCCGTTCCCGGCTGGACAGCGTGGGGCTGGGTCTGCTCGTCATCTTTGTGGCAGCCTTTCAGATCATGCTGGATAAAGGACGTGAACTGGACTGGTTTTCCTCGGATATTATCATTGTCTGCGCCATTGTGGCCGCTATTGCCCTGATCTCGCTGATTATCTGGGAGCTCACCGCTGAGCAACCGGTGCTGGATCTGAGCGTATTTAAGTCACGTAACTGGGTGGTATCTACCGTCACGCTCTGTCTGATGTTCGGTATTTTCTTCGGGAATATCGTGCTGACCCCCCTCTGGTTACAGCAATGGATGGGATACACGGCAACCTGGGCCGGGTATGCGACGGGCCCCATGGGGATCCTGGCCGTCCTGAGCTCGCCCATAATTGGTCGTCTGCTGCCGAAGGTCGATCCCCGTCTGCTGGTGAGCTATGGCATGGGGGTACTGGCGGTCTCCTTTGTGATGCGTGCCCTGCTGACGTCGCAGGCTGACTTTATGTCAGTTGCCGTTCCCATGTTCGTTCTGGGGGCCGGAGTTCCCGCCTGCCTTATCACGCTCACCTCGCTGGGCGTGTCCGAACTGCCGCCGGAGAAAGTGGCAGCCGGTTCCGGGCTGCAGAACTTCCTGCGTGTCATGTGCATGGCGGTAGGCTCTTCCCTGACCCAGACCTACTGGGAACATATGACAAAATTTAACCGAGCGGAGCTGGTGACGGCAATCAATCCTGACGTGCCAGGGATTGTCAGCAACACGCTGGGCGCGGCCGGTATTCCGACAGACACGTCAGCGGCTCTGTTTTCGAGAATGATCGACAGTCAGGCCATCATGCTGGCAACGAACGATTTCTATCAGTCGGCCACCGTTCTGATGCTGGGGTCCATAGGCATTATCTGGCTAATCAAAAAACCGAAAGGGCCGCTTCAGAAGATGTCGGGCCATTAAATAACAGGAATGGCGGTAGCGGGAATGAGAAGGGCAGAGTATCTCCCCGTGAAAAGGTTTCATTATTTATTGCCGGTCTGCAAGTCCGTGAAATGAGGTTGTCCCATGCGATATCATAAATATAAGACCATTGTGAAATGCCTGCCGGTAATAACAGGGACGTTATTACTAAGCGGATGTCATGCTGTTTTACTTGATCCCAAAGGGCAAATCGCTATTGAACAACGGGCGCTAATCATTACGGCTTTTTGTCTGATGTTAGTGGTCGTTATTCCCGTGGTTCTGATGGCAGTTGTGTTTACCTGGAAATACCGGACCACGAATACCACGGCGAAATATACGCCTGACTGGTCCCACTCCAATAAAGTGGAGGCGGTGGTCTGGACGGTGCCCGTCCTGATTATTCTGTTTCTGGCCGTGCTGACATGGAAGTCCACCCATGCGCTTGACCCATCCAGGCCACTGACCTCTGCGGTGAAACCCATCGATATCGAAGTCATCTCCCTGGACTGGAAATGGTTGTTTATTTATCCCCAACAGGGCATTGCCACCGTCAATCAGATTGTATTCCCGGTAAATACCCCCTTGAATTTGCGTATTACATCCAATTCCGTGATGAATGGCTTTTTTATTCCGGCACTCGGCAGCCAGATTTATGCGATGCCGGGCATGCAGACCCGGCTGCATCTGATCGCCGGTGAAACGGGAACCTTCAACGGAATCTCGTCCAGTTACAGCGGCAGGGGCTTTTCCGGCATGAAATTTAAAGCGACTGCCGTACCGGATAATACCGCGTTTGAACAGTGGATCGCTGATGTGAAGAAATCACCGGATATGCTGCTCGGTCCGGCTGATTTTGAAAAACTGGCTGAGCCTGACGAAAACCACCCGGTTGAATTCTTCTCTGTCATCGATCCGACGTTGTTCAGATACGTGACTGAAAAATTTAAAGCACACGATCACGATAAGGAGACGGGAATGACTGGGTCAGAGCCGGAACAACACCTCTCACACAGAGCGCGGGGAAATTAATTATGCTCACAGGAAAACTGACGCTGGATGCCATACCTGAGGACCCGATTGTCAGGGTAACGATCGTTGCTATTCTGATACTTGGTGTGGCAATTGTTGCCGCCATCACATATTACGGTAAGTGGAAATATTTATGGTCCGAATGGCTGACCTCCGTTGACCATAAAAAGCTCGGGATCATGTACATCATCGTCGCGTTCGTGATGTTACTGCGCGGCTTTTCCGATGCAATCATGATGCGCAGCCAGCAGGTACTGGCCTCATCCGGAGTGGAAGGGGCGGGGTATCTGCCGCCCTGGCACTACGATCAAATTTTTACGGGTCACGGTGTAATCATGATTTTTTTCGTGGCGATGCCTTTCGTTATCGGCCTGATGAATATTGTGGTGCCCCTGCAGATTGGCGCGCGTGATGTGGCTTTTCCTTTCCTGAACAACCTGAGTTTCTGGTTAACGGTGGTAGGCGTGGTGCTGGTTAATCTCTGCCTGGGAGTGGGGGAGTTTGCGACCACCGGCTGGCTGGCATATCCGCCGCTTTCGGAGTTAGCGTACAGTCCCGGTGTCGGGGTGGATTACTGGATATGGACACTCCAGCTGTCGGGGATCGGGACCACACTGACCGGGATTAACTTCTTCGTCACCATACTGAAAATGCGTGCACCGGGTATGACGATGTTTAAGATGCCGGTGTTCACCTGGGCGTCGTTGTGTACCAACGTGCTGATTATCGCTTCTTTCCCTGTGCTGACCGTCACGCTGACATTGCTGACCCTTGACCGCTATCTGGGCTTCCATTTCTTCACCAATGATATGGGCGGCAACATGATGATGTACGTCAACCTGATTTGGGCGTGGGGCCATCCGGAAGTGTATATCCTGGTGTTGCCGGTCTTCGGGGTCTACTCGGAAGTGGTGGCAACCTTTTCCAGGAAACGTCTGTTCGGTTATACCTCGCTGGTGTGGGCAACGGTCGCCATCACTTTGCTTTCCTTCCTGGTATGGCTGCATCACTTCTTCACCATGGGAGCCGGTGCGAACGTTAACGCCTTCTTCGGGATCATGACGATGATTATCGCTATCCCGACTGGTGTGAAAATCTTCAACTGGTTGTTCACCATGTATCAGGGGCGCATTCAGATGCACTCCGCTATGTTATGGACGGTAGGTTTTATTGTCACCTTTTCTATAGGGGGTATGACCGGCGTCCTGCTGGCCGTGCCGGGAGCTGACTTTGTCCTGCACAACAGCCTGTTCCTGATTGCCCACTTCCATAATGTCATTATCGGCGGAGTGGTGTTCGGCAGTATGGCTGGTGTGTCCTACTGGTTCCCGAAAGCGACGGGGTTCACCCTGAATGAAAAATGGAACAAGAGGGCGTTCTGGTTCTGGATCATCGGATTTTATGTGGCGTTTATGCCGCTCTATGTGCTGGGGTTCATGGGGATGACCCGCCGCTTGAGTCAGAATATTGACCCCCAGTTCCATCCCCTGCTGGTCGTGGCAGCCAGCGGTGCTGCGCTGATAGCCTGCGGGATACTGTGCCAGGTCATTATGTTCTGGGTGTCGGTGCGCGACCGCCACGAAAACCGGGATATGACCGGCGACCCGTGGGGCGGACGGACACTGGAGTGGTCCACCTCTTCCCCGCCGCCATTCTATAACTTTGCTGAAGTGCCTTTTGTCCACGAACGTGATCCGTTCTGGGAAATGAAGGAAAGAGGGGAGGCATACAAGCAACCTGCTAACTATGCCGAAATCCATATGCCGAAAAACAGCGGGGCGGGGCTGATTATTGGTCTGCTCTGCATCGGGTTTGGCTTCGGGGCTATCTGGCATATCTGGTGGCTGGCGGGATTGTCATTCCTCGGGATTATCCTGACCTGGGTTATTAAAAGCTTCGATGAAGATGTGGATTATTACGTACCCGTCGCCGAGATAAAAAAAATCGAGGATCAGCACTTTGCAGAAATAAACAAAGCCGGTGTGACATATGGTAAGTGAAGCCCTGGATTCATCCTTCCGCACCCGTGCTGAGCACGGGCATCAGGGTACAGGTACCAGTAAGGTCTTCGGCTTCTGGATCTACCTGATGAGCGACTGCATTATCTTCGCCACCCAGTTCGCGACTTACGGCGTCATGGTTCATAACATTGCAGGTGGTCCGGCGGGTAAGGATATTTTCGAACCTCCGTTTGTACTGGCGGAAACTGTGCTGCTTCTGTTTAGCTCGATTACCTATGGTTTTGCTGTTATCAGCATGGATAAAGACCGCGAGGGCGGTGTACTTGGATGGCTGACCCTGACATTTCTGTGTGGTCTGGGTTTTATCGGAATGGAAGTCTGGGAGTTCAGTCACCTGACTGCTGAGGGTTTCGGCCCACAGCGCAGTGGCTTCCTGTCAGCGCTGTTTACTCTGGTGGGCACCCATGGTCTGCATGTGACATGTGGACTGATCTGGATGCTGATCCTGATGTATCAGGTTGCCCGACGAGGTCTGTCAGGATTCAGTCGCCCCCGTCTGATATGCCTGAGTCTGTTCTGGCATTTCCTCGATGTCATCTGGATTTGCGTGTTCAGTATTGTTTACCTGATGGGAGCAATGCCATGAGACATTCTGCAGACGCACAGGGCGTAGCTTACGGCAATACGATGTCTTATATAACCGGCTTTCTCCTGTCGGTCATTCTGACGGTGATCCCGTTCTGGCTGGTTATGGACAGTGGTGTTTCCGCAGGGATCATCGCAGGCGGGGTCATGACGTGTGCCGTTGTTCAGGTGCTGGTACATCTGGTGTATTTTCTTCACCTGAATGCTTCTTCTGAAATGCGCTGGAACCTCGTAACCATTGTCTTTTCCGCTGTCATTATCTTTATCATTATTACCGGGTCGTTGTGGATCATGTGGAATCTCAATCATCAGATGATGTGAACAGGGCTTTGGCCTTTCTGTTATTCCTGTCTGCCTCATTGTGGGGGGCTATATATGGACATAAAAAAAATACGGAAGGAAAAGATAAACCGACTTGTGGTGTATGAAATTATGCAATGGATTGATGAGCATCTGGAGGAGCCGCTGAAGGTTGAGGATGTTTCTGCAAAAGCTGGTTATTCAAAATGGCATTTTCAACGGATGTTCAAGGAGGTGGCAGGAATAAGTCTAGGGAAATATATAAAGCTTGAAAAACTAAGACGTGCTTATTTTTTACTGGAGAATACGGATATACCCGTCATAGAGGTGTGCTTTATGCTCGGGTTTACCAGTCAGCAGGTATTTACCCGAGCGATGAGAAATGAAATGCATCATACACCAGGGGCTGTCAGAAGGAATAAACCTGTTCTGAAAAAGAGTTCTGGTATAAAGCGTGATGAGTTATAACCCTCTGTGAATATCATACCCCTCATTGTTTTGTTCTAAAATTACAGGGCGGATTTTAATACCAACTGACAAGGATAAATGGAAGGGGAAATACCATGAAGAAGATACAGAAAAATAACAACAGCATCTGCGTTGTCAGATGCTGTTGTTATCGTAATCCTGATTAGTTTTTTGCTGACTCAGGTAGCTTCATGACTGATATTTTTACTATATATATATGGGGGAACATAGTTTTCCCGGCACGTATAAAGATAATCAGACCACCACTGCATCATCGCTTTACGGGCTTCCAGATGTTCAGCTTTGTGGATATAAGCTATCCGCACGCTGTTGCGTTCCTGATGACTCATTTGGCGTTCAACAGCATCCTTCGACCAGAGTCCGGATTCCATTAAGGCGCTGCATGCCATTGCCCGAAAGCCATGGCCGCAAATGTCCATTTTTGTGTCATAGCCCATCAGTCGCAGTGCCTTGTTGACTGTATTTTCACACATTGGCCTGTAAGGGTTATGGTCACCGGGGAACACTAGTTCCAGATGACCTGAGATTTCCTCTACTTGTTTCAGGATAACGATGGCTTGCCGGGATAATGGAACAATGTGGGGCGTGCGCATTTTGGCTCCGCGTCCGGAATAACGAACACCGGGAAGAGCTTCGCGGGTAGCGGGGATGGTCCAGATACAGTTCCTGAAATCAAACTCGCTCCATCGGGCGAAACGCAGTTCACTGGAACGGATAAACAGGTGAAGGGTCAGAAGGACCGCTTGACGGGTTAACCCTCGTCCCTGCTGATAACCATCAATGCGCCCCAGCAATTCCGGCAGGCGTTCCAGCGGCAGGGCGGGGTAGTGGCGCTTAACGGGGGGCGCTGTCACGCCGTCAAGGTTTGCCGCCGGGTTGCTGTCAATGAATCCCTGATGAACCGCATGACGCATGATGTTACAGAGGTGCTGCCGCGTGCGGGACGCGACTTCCAGCAGACCTTTTTTCTCAATGCTTTTTAGCAGGTCAATGAAATGACGGGGTTTAAGTTCCGTGACGGACAGATGTCCGATAACCGGAAAAATATGATTGTGCATGCTGGCAAGCAGACGGTCAGCGGTATTCTGCGACCATTTTTTATTGCTTTTATGCCACGCCAGCGCCACTGTCTTAAAGACCTTTTCCGGTGAGCGGGCGGCTCTTTCGGCTATACGTTGCTGAGCGGGGTTAATGTTCTGCGCCAGCAACTTGCGGATACCGTCTCGTTGTTGCCGGGCGTCGGAAAGGGATACATCGGGATAAGCGCCTAAGCCAAGGCGGGATTCTTTACCGTTAATTCGATACTTAAGATACCAGAGACGTGAGCCGCCTGGATTGACCAAGAGGTATAGACCGTGTGAATCGGAGACTTTGAAGGATTTTTCAGAAGGCTTGAGACTGCGGATTTTCGTGTCGTTGAGAGACATATGGGGGTCACTCCATAATCGAACCAAACTGACCCCAAATCTGACCACCAAATTCTCCCGATGCGGAGGATAAAATCAAAATGCATCGGGAAGAGTTTTCACGCTAACCTGTTGAACCAACATCATATAATGATTCGCAAGGATGCATGAAAGCAGGAAATTGGCTCCTCTGACTGGACTCGAACCAGTGACATACGGATTAACAGTCCGCCGTTCTACCGACTGAACTACAGAGGAATCGTTGTGGAGGCTTATCTTAGCGGCGAAAAAACTTTTGTCAAACCTGATCTCAGGCAAAAGTGATTGTTTGATGATTCTGTCGTCATTTTGTTGTAAATCCAAACATAATTTTATGGAAAATACTTTGCAGGATACGCATTTCTGCCCCATCATTTGAAATGGAGTTTCAACTTTCTCGTTAAGGTCCATTTTGAACGTCACCGCACCCCTGCGCCAGGCGATTATGCGCACGCCCTGGTATGCAAAACGTAAGAGTTACCGAGTTCTGTTCTGGCGTGAAATCCCCCCCCTTGCTGTGCCTATTTTCCTGGAGAATACCTGCGTCCTGTTGATGGGGGTGTTAAGCACCTTCCTGGTGAGCTGGCTCGGTAAAGAAGCCATGGCCGGGGTAGGGCTGGCGGACAGTTTCAACATGGTTGTGATGTCCTTCTTTGCCGCTATCGATCTCGGTACAACGGTAGTGGTGGCGTTTAGTCTTGGAAAACTCGATCCAAAACGCGCCCGGGAGGCGGCCAGACAGTCGCTGATGATCATGACCCTCTTTTCGATCATCCTGGCGGCGGTTATCCATTATTACGGCAAAGAAATTATCGACATCGTCGCGGGTGAAGCGACAGGTGAAGTGAAGGACCTGGCGCTCACCTATCTGGAAATGACGGTGCTGAGCTATCCGGCGGCTGCCATTGCGCTGATTGGTAGCGGTGCGCTTCGTGGCGCAGGGAATACCAAAATTCCACTGCTAATAAACGGCGGCATGAACATCCTGAACATCATTATCAGCAGCGTTTTGATTTACGGTGTCTTTTCCTGGGAGGGGCTGGGCTTTGTCGGCGCGGGATTAGGGCTGACCATTTCCCGCTATATTGGTGCGGCGGCGATAATCGGCGTACTGATGGCGGGAATTACGCCATCGCTGCGCCTGACGCTTAAAAGCTATTTCCGTCCGCTTAACTTCGCCATTATCTGGGAAGTGATGGGGATCGGGATTCCGGCCAGCATCGAATCCGTGTTGTTTAACGGTGGGAAACTGCTGACGCAGATGTTTGTTGCCGGGATGGGAACAGACGTCATCGCCGGCAACTTTATTGCTTTTTCCATCGCCTCGCTCATTAACCTGCCCGGAAACGCACTGGGATCGGCGTCGACGATCATCACCGGCAGACGCCTCGGAAAGGGGCAGATAGGGCAGGCTGAACGGCAGCTTCGGCATGTCTTCTGGCTTTCAACCATTGGACTGACGGCGATTGCGTGGGGAACTGCGCCTTTTGCCGGGCTGATGGCCTCGTTCTATACGCATGAAAATGACGTGAAAGAGGTCGTGAAGGTGCTGATTTGGCTCAACGCGGCGTTTATGCCAATTTGGGCCGCGTCCTGGGTACTTCCTGCCGGGCTGAAAGGGGCGCGCGATGCCCGGTTTGCGATGTGGGTCTCCATGCTCGGCATGTGGGGCTGCCGCGTCGTGGCGGGCTACACGCTGGGGGTAATGTTAGGTATGGGCGTTGTTGGCGTCTGGCTGGGGATGTTCCTTGACTGGGCCGTGCGCGGGGCGCTGTTCTACTGGCGCATGGTGAGCGGACGCTGGCTGTGGAAATATCCGCGAAAAAAACCGGAGCAGGAGGTTTCGGAAACGGCAAGTGCCTGACAAATGTGCGAAGTGGAGAATAAATCGGCAAACGATTGAAAATCTGCATTCACCCTTTGACATCCTCAGGGCGCATCGATAATATGCGCCCCGTTCACACGATTCCTCTGTAGTTCAGTCGGTAGAACGGCGGACTGTTAATCCGTATGTCACTGGTTCGAGTCCAGTCAGAGGAGCCAAATTTGAAAAGCCTGCTTTTAAAGCAGGCTTTTTGCTTTGCTGCGTTCAGTAAAATTGTCGGGTGACGGCTTCGCCTTACCCGACCTACAAAAACATCGAATCGTAGGCCGGGTAAGGCGAAGCCACCACCCGGCAAAAGCCGCACTATCCGTTCACACGAATTGGCGCCGTTGCCTCCACCAGCCACGGCCGCGCATCGCTGTCCACCCGGGGTGAAAGCGCCTCTCGTACCTGCTGGTGGTACTCATCCAGCCACTGTTTTTCTGACTCGCTCAACAGATGCAGCTCCACCTGGCTTAAATCGATTGGGATCAGCGTCAGCGAGGCAAACTTACAAAATCCCGGACGGCTTTCGACAATCTCCACCTGGTTTTCAATGCGAATACCGTGGCTATCGCCCAGGTAGTAACCCGGCTCAATGGTCATAATATTGCCCGCCACCAGCGGCCACGGGTTGACCTTTTGCGCAAAACGGTGCGGGTTCTCGTGGATCAGAAGCTGATGCCCTACGCCATGCCCGGTGCCGTGGTCGTAATCCAGTCCCAACTCCCACAGCGGACGGCGCGCAAAGGCATCCAGCTGGTGCCCCTGAGTGCCGGACGGGAACTGAAGGGTAATCAGCGAGAGGAAGCCTTTAAGCACTGCGGTGTAGTGCAAACGCTGCTGTGGATCGACCTTTCCCCAGGCCAGGGTACGCGTCGCGTCTGTGGTGCCGTTGCGGTACTGCCCCCCGGAATCATTCAGGTAAAAGTGGTCGTGGCCGATGGGCTTGTTGCTGGCCTCGCTTGAGTGGTAATGGCACATCGCCGCGTTACTCGCGGAAGCGGAAATGGTGGCGAAACTCGGCTCGACAAAGCCAGGCTGTTGCAGGCGGAACGCAAGCTGTTTCGACTGCACGTCAAGCTCGGTCAGCGGCATTCCCGACGCGGCCCGCTGAGGTACTTCCCGGCTCAGCCAGGCCAGGAAATTCACCCATGCCGCACCGTCCTGGTGATGACATTCACGATAGCCCGCCAGCTCCACCGGGTTTTTCGTAGCTTTCATCAGGGTGATCGGGTCGGTCTGCCAGATAATTTCCCCCTGAGGTTCAACCGCAAAGCGTAACGCCACCGGTGCGGAATCGGGATCGATCATGACCCGCTTACCCTGCGCAAGCTGCCTACAGCGCGGGATAAAGGCCTCCTGAGGCGCAATCGTGAAGGCGTTCCGCACGGCATCCGGCAGCGCATTCAGCTTGCTGTCATCCACAAACCATTCCACCGCACCCTCGCGGCTCAGCAGGGCAAACGACAGAGGCACCGGGCAAAAGGGGATATCTGAGCCCCGCACGTTCAGCAGCCAGGCGATATTGTCCGGCAGGGTAACGGCCAGATAATCCGCGCGGTGCTCTGCCAGCACGGCGGCGGCGCGCTGGCGTTTGGCGGCGCTGCTTTCGCCGCTGATGTCTACAGGCATCTCGCGGATAAGCCCTGCGGGGGAGGCAGGGCGGTCAACCCAGAGGGTATCGAACGGAGAGCGCGCGAGCGGTACCAGTTCGCACGGCGTGGCCGAGAGCAGCGTAAACTCTGCATTGGTCATCAGCAGCGCATCAAAGCCGATGCGCGTGCCGGCCGCAACGTTTTTCGCCAGCCACTCGGCCAGCGGCTCGTTGTGCAGATGGTGGATCTCCACCTCGTCGAGATTGACCTGTACGCGGGCCTGAACCTGATAGCGTCCGTCAACAAACAGCAGCGCTCTGTCTTTCAGTACCAGCGCAAGCCCCGCCGAGCCGTCAAAGCCCGTCAGCCAGGCCAGCTTTGCATCATACGGTGCGCAAGATTCGCTCTGCCAGGCATCGGCGCGCGGCACAATCATCCCGTCGAGCTGATTGTCCTGTAGCCACTGGCGCAGGGCCGTAAGCGGTGATGTGGTGTGCATATTGTGTCCTTAATATCACCTAAACGGTGGCTCATTGAAGGTGCGCAGCTTGCGGGAATGCAGTTTGTCGCCCTCTGCACGCAGTAAATCGATGGCGCGAATACCAATCTGAAGGTGCTCTGAGATCGCCCCTTCGTAGAAACGGTTCGCCTGACCCGGCAGTTTGATCTCGCCGTGCAGCGGTTTATCGGACACGCACAGCAGCGTGCCGTACGGGACGCGGAAGCGGTAGCCTTGCGCAGCAATGGTGGCGCTTTCCATATCGATCGCGACCGCACGGCTGAGATTGAAACGCAGGGCGGAGGCGGAATAGCGAAGCTCCCAGTTACGATCGTCGGTGGTGACGACCGTACCGGTACGCAGGCGCTGCTTCACCTCTTCACCCGGCATGCCGCTCACCTCTTTGGTGGCGTCGTACAGGGCGCGCTGCACTTCCGCAATACTCGGGATAGGAATGTCCGGCGGCAGAACCGCGTCAAGAACATGGTCGTCACGCAGATAAGCGTGGGCGAGGACATAATCACCAATCAGCTGGCTTTCACGCAGGCCGCCGCAGTGGCCGATCATCAGCCAGACGTCCGGGCGCAGAACCGCCAGATGGTCGCAGATGGTTTTCGCATTCGACGGGCCAACGCCGATGTTAATCAACGTAATGCCCTGACCGTCGGCGGTAACCAGGTGCCAGGCGGGCATCTGGTGCTTTTTCCACGCCAGGTCGGAGATGGCCTCTTCCGGTGCTTCGGTTTCGGCGGTGATCCAGATCCCGCCCGCGCAGGAGAGAGCGATGTAAGGGCTGTCCGGGTCAAGGATCTGGCTACAGCCCCAGCGGACAAATTCGTCTACATAGCGGGTGTAGTTGGTAAACAGTACGAACGGCTGGAAATGTTCGGCTGGGGTGCCGGTGTAGTGGCGCAGGCGTGCCAGCGAAAAATCGACACGGCGGGCATCAAAGTGCGACAGCGGTGAAAACTCTGCCGGGTGATAGATCCCGTCCGCCGTCTCATCGCCAATCTGCGACAGCTCAGTGGTCGGGAAATGGCGGGTCAGCCCCGCGCTCATGGAGCGATCCAGCGTCAGCGCTGAGCCATCAATCACGTACGGGTAAGGGATCTCGTGCAGGGACGGTTCAACGCTGATATGCGCGCCGTAATCCTGATACAGCAGGGTAAGCTGCTCTTCCAGATAGGGGCGGAACAGCGCAGGTCGTGTGATGGTCGTGCTGTAACAGCCGGAGTGGGTGAAACGCGCATAGGCGCGGGTTTTCGGATTGCTGCTGGCGCTGCCGTCCCAGGTGACAGAGAGCGATGGATAAACAAAAAGGCCCTGGGTTCTGGCCTTTTCATCGGGAAGTTTCCCTGTTTCGATATAGTCACTGATGGCGCTGCGTAGTGCATTGACGGACTGTTCATACAGCGCGTCGAGTTTTTCCAGCGCCTGAGCCGGGGTCAGGCTGGAGCCCTTATTATTCATGTCTGTCTCCTTGTTCCACAGGTGTGCGGCTATACCCGATAGTATGTCACACGCCTGTGAAACAAAAGTGAGGAGATCAGCTGTGCGCGGTTTCCTTCATCAACAGGGCGGTGGCAGCAGAAAGCAGGCAACCTGCCAGCAGATAAATCGCCACGCTATGCCAGTTCCCGCCGGAGAACGTCACCAGCGCGGCGGCGATAAACGGCGTAAACCCGCCGCCGACCACGCTCGCCACCTGATATCCCACGCCCGCGCCGCTGTAGCGGTAGCTTGCGCCAAACAGCTCGGTAAACATCGGCTGCTGCACGCAGACCACCATATCGTGAGCGATGTTCGCGAGCATGATCGCGAAGAAGACAATCCAGAAGACCGACTGGGCCTCCAGCGCCATAAAGAACGGCCAGGCGCTGAGTGTGCCGATGAGCGCCCCGGTGATATACACCCGTCGACGGCCAAAGCGATCCGCCAGCCAGGCGAAGCAGGGGATGGTCAGGCAGCTGATCCCGCCCACCACCAGGCCAATATTCAGGAACAATTCCCGCGGCAGACCGAGGTTTTGCGTGGAGTAGTTGAGGGCGAAGGCGGTGACGATATACATCGTCAGCAGTTCGCACAGGCGCAGGGCGATAATTTTCAGAAAAGCGCCAGGGTGCTGCACCAGCGCTTCCATCACCGGCAGCCGTTTTTTCGCGACCGGTTTTTCGCGTTGCTGCTGCTCAAACTCAGCCGACTCTTCCATGCCGTTACGGATCCACAGGGCCACCACGACCAGCACAATGCTGAAGATAAACGGAATACGCCAGCCCCAGCTCAGGAACTGCTCGTCTGTCGTGAGCTGGCTTATTAGCGACACCAGGCCCGTGGAGAGCAGCAGACCCACGCCATAACCTACCTGCACGCCGCTGCTGTAGAACGCTTTCTTGTTCTTCGGCGCGCTTTCCACGGACAGCAGTGCCGCGCCGCCCCATTCGCCGCCGACGGCAAAGCCCTGAATGGCGCGCAGCGTCACCAGCAACACCGGGGCCCACCAGCCAATCGATGCAAAGGAGGGCAAAATACCGATCAGCGCGGTGGCAATGCCCATCATCCACACGGTGAGCATCAGCATGCGCTTACGGCCAAGGCGATCGCCGAAGTGGCCGAAAATTATCCCGCCCAGCGGACGAAACAGAAAACCGACGCCGAAGGTGGCAAACGCAGCAAGCGTGCCCATGGCGGGGCTGATCTGAGGAAAGAATTCACGGTTAAAGACCAGCGCAGCGGTAATACCGTAGAGCAGAAAGTCATACCAGTCGACGACGGCGCCTGCGAAGCTACCTAAAGCGGCGCGGCGGGCGCGGTTAAGCGAAGGTGTCTCCTCGTTGCGGCGAGCGGAGATGAGGGTGGAGTCCATAGTTGTCCTGTCTGTACTGATTTTTAATTATTGGTATAAGAAAAGGTCACTCACGTTGCAGCCGTCATATTGACGGAACGTATGAGACTACCGCGACAGACGGCCTGAGAAAACGTTTTTATCTTTCCTGAAAGCGCAGAATCAATAAATTTCATCTTATCGGGTCCCAATATAAATCAGCCTGTTTGGCTCCGGTTAGGGCTGAATGGTTTACAGTAATAATGATCGCTGTGTGACGTAAGCTGAGGGAATAACGATGCAACGCCTCTTTCCTGCACTCTGGGTAGTCCTGTTTTTGGTGGCTTCGCCGCTGCATGCGGAGCCAAAAGTCTACGGCGAACAGCGCATCCACCGCTGGTGGGATGCGGTAACAGACGATATTTCCCAGACCTGGGAGCAGCCAGATCGTTACGATCTCTACCTGCCGTTTCTGAGCTGGCATGCCCGCTTTATGTATGACAAAGAGAAAACGGATAACTACAACGAAATGCCGTGGGGCGGCGGACTGGGCGTTTCTCGCTACAACGACGAGGGCAACTGGAGCGCACTCTTTGCCATGATGTTTAAAGATTCACATAACGAGTGGCAGCCCGCGATGGGCTACGGCTGGGAAAAGGGCTGGTATCTGGATAACGCAAAAGATTTCCGTCTGGGGCTGGGGGCCGCCGCGGGGATCACCGCGCGCGACGACTTTGCCAACTATGTCCCGCTGCCATTTATCTTCCCGCTTTTTTCTGCCGGATATAAGCGCGTCACCGTCCAGTTCACCTATATTCCCGGAACCTACAACAACGGCAACGTGCTGTTTGCCTGGCTGCGCCTGGGCTTTTAAAGTGTGATCACTTTTTTGGCCACTGCGTTGGACAGAATCAGCAGCGAAAACAGGACCGACGTAACAAAGGTGAGCACAATCAGAGCAAGTTTGGTGCTCAGGGACGTTACCGGAATGAGCGCCGTCAGCAGGTGAAACACCGAGTAGTGCATGATATAGACCCCGGTCATCGTTTTGCTAATGGCGGCCAGCACGGACTCTTTAAACTCCGCATTGCGGCGAAAACGAACGCCGTTGGCCGCAATCACCAGGGCGATAATCAGAATGTAGATTTGCGATCCGGTGAGGATAAAGGCGTTTCTGTCCGCTTTAAATAGCGCAAAAAAGAAATGCCGTTCGTAAAACCACGTGAAGAGATAGATAAACGGTATGGCAATCACCGCTGCCCTGACCACATTTTTGCGGCCGATCCACGCCGCAATCTGCGGATCGCAAAAGAGCTGCCCCGTCAGATAAAACAGCAGCCACGTCCACAGGCGATACTGCGGCGACAATGAAAGCACGTGGACATCAGGATAGAGGGCTGACAGCAAATCGTACCCGTATGAGAAAAGCAGCAGGGTGACAATCACCCCGCAAAACAGCGTTCGCCGCTGGCTGAGCCACTCCACCGCCGGATGAAAAGTGTAAATCACGACAAACGTGAACACGAACCAGGGCTGGATAAGATATCCGCGCTGATAGGGCTCCCACAGGTAGTAAATGGTTACCCAGAACAGAAAGACGATCACCAGGCTTTTGATCTTATCCAGCTGCCAGCGCGTGCCGTGTCGGGATTGCCCATCCAGATACCCTGCAACCACAAAAAACAACGGCGTGGCGATGGTCGAAATGAAGGTTAAAAAACCGAGGATCCAGTGATAGTCATAATCGTAATGGTCCCAGGTGTTGTAGATGGTGAAGAAGGTGACCGCCGTCATACAGCCCAGCGTCTTGATGATGTTCAGCCCTGTCGCATTCATTGTTGTTCAGCTTCGTCCTTACGATGAAAACACGCGTAAATTACGGGGAGTACCAGCAGCGTCAGGATTGTAGCAAACCCAAGCCCAAACATAATCACAACGGCCATGCTCTGGAAGAACACATCCAGCAGCAGGGGGGCGAGGCCAAGCACGGTCGTAAAGGCGGTGAGCAGGATGGGACGCAGGCGCGACGTGGCGGCGTAAACGATCGCACTGTGCTGATCCTGCTGCGCTTTCTGCTGCTCTATCTCTTCCACCAGCACAATGCCGTTGCGGATCAGCATCCCGCTCAGGCTCAGCAGGCCAATCAGTGCCATAAAGCCAAAGGGGATCCCGGTAAGTAAAAAACCGGGCGTAACGCCGATCAGCGCCAGCGGCACGGTCAGCCAGATAGCGACGGCGTTTTTCACCGAACTGAACATCAGCACCGTGATCACAAACATCACCAGATACCCGAGCGGCAGCGTGGTAAATAGCCCCTGCTGCGCTTCGCTGGAGTTCTCCGCGTCCCCGCCCCATTCAATGCTGTAGCCGTGGGGCAGAGGCAGGGCATCTATTTGCGGCTTCACGCGGGCGAGAATATCGCCGGACGTTTGCTGGCTTAGCGGGTCAGGGTCGGTCTGCACGGTCAGCACGCGCGAGCGGTCGCGACGCAGGATCAGCGGATCTTCCCACTCCAGCGCGAAGCCGCTGACGACGTTGCTCAGCGGAATATACTGCTGCCGGGTCTGGCTCCAGACCAGGACGTTATTCAGGTGATTGGCGTCCAGCCGCTCACTTTCCGGCGGGCGCACCACCACGGGTAACAGGTCGCTTCCTTCTCTGTACAGTCCCGCCCGGCTGCCGGAGAAATTCATCTCCAGGGCGTTATCGACGTCTTGCTTATCCACGCCAAGCTCACGTCCGAGCGCGGTGACGTACTGCGGGCGGATCACTTTGCTGCGGTTTTGCCAGTCGTTCCTGACGCTGTCCGTCGCCGGATCGCGCGTAAGAATACTGTCTACATGGCTGGCGATCAGACGCAGCCTGTCCGGATCGGGGCCCTTAATACGTATTTCAATGGCGCTGTCACCGGAGGGGCCAAACATCACCCGTTTCGTGCTGGCGTTAACCTGTGGGTAGTTCCGTGCAATGTACTCATCAACGTGGCGGGTCAGGGCGGGGATGTTACGCTGGTCGTCCATTCTCACCATGATTTGTGCATAGTTGCTGTACTGCCGCTGTCCGCTGTAGGTCAAAATAAATCGCATACTTCCCTGACCAATCGTCGAGACCGTAGTTTCCACACCAGGCTGGCCGTTAATGGTTTTCTCGATATCGCCGGTCATCTTCTCGGTCCAGTTAATGTCGGTCCCGTAAGGGAGCCAGAGATCGACAAAGAAAATTGGCGTACTGGAAGAGGGGAAGAAGTTCTGCCGCACCGAGCCAAAGCCCCAGATGGCGGCAGCCAGCAGTGCGGCCATCACCATCAGCGTTGGCGCTTTACGCCGTAACAGTGCATTGAGCAAACCCCGGTAGATCCGATAGATGCGTTTGTCGTAGGGATCCGTTTCGTCGGCGTCTGGCGGTGCAGCGTCATGTTTAAACAGCCACCATTTAATCAGCACCGGCGTAATGGTGAGGGCTGAGAACCAGCTCAGCATCAGCGAAATCAACAGCACCTGAAACAGCGACTTACAGTATTCGCCGGTGGAATCCTGTGACAGCCCGACGGGCGCAAAAGCCAGGATGGCGATGACCGTCGCACCCAGCAGCGGCAGCGCAGAGCGGCGAATAATCGCGTTAATGGCGTTAAGCAGGGGCGAGCCCTGCTGCCGGGCTATCAGTACCCCTTCGACAACCACAATGGCGTTATCGACCAGCATACTGAGGGCGATGATCAGCGCCCCCAGTGAAATACGCTGTAGTTCTATGCCCCAGAGATACATGATCAGCAGCGTGCCCAGCACGTTGAGCGCGAGGGAAAAGGCGATAATGAGCCCGCTGCGTAAGCCCATAAAGATCAGCAACACACCGACGACAATCGCCAGCGCCATCAGGAAATTAATGATAAATCCGTTGACGGAATGCCCGACCTCCGCCGCCTGATCGTAAAACAGGTCGATATGGATACCTGCCGGTTTCTCGGCTGACATCTGCTCAAGCTTCGCCTCCAGGGCATGTCCCACGTCGATCACGTTAACGCCGGGGATAAAGGAGACGCCCATGGTGACGGCTTTTCTGCCGTTGGCATGGTAGATGCTGGCAGGGGACGCATCCAGCCCGCGTGACAGGGTGGCAATATCCCGTAAACGGGTAGCCGCCCCAACGCCGGGCGGGGTCACTATGAGATCGGCCAGCTCGTCAATACTTTCGAATTCACCGGTAGGATGCAGACGAATTGACTCAGTACCGGAGGGGATCTCTCCCGCGCTGGAAACCACGTTCAGCCTGCTGAGCTGGGCAGAAAGCTGGTTAAGCGTAATCCCGCGCGCGGCCATTTTGATCAGAGAAATGTCCACGTTAATCTGCTGGGTGAGGGCTCCGCCGATGGCCACTTTGCCCACGCCCGGCACGAGGACCAACTCCCGGCGCAGCTGCTCGGCATACCGGACCAGTTCCGGATTGCTGAATTCATCGCCGGAAATGGCAAAGAAAAAGCCGAACACATCGCCAAAATCGTCATTCACAAACGGGGTCACTACCCCCGGTGGAAACTGTCGGGCGGCATCTCCCACCCGGCGACGCAGTTCATCCCAGATTTGCGGCAGCGCATTTGAGTGGTAGCGCGAGGCTATATTGACCGTGATCTGCGACAGGCCGCTGGAGGAGATGGAGCTGACGTTATCCAGGTAAGGTAACTGCTGAAGCGCGTTTTCCAGCGGCAGGGTGACCTCTTCCTCAACCTGCTGCGCCGACGCGCCCGGATAATGAGTGATTACCACCGCCGTTTTGATGGTAAACGCCGGATCTTCCAGTCTGCCGATGTTCAACAGGGCAATAATGCCACCTACGCCCAGCAGCAGAATAGTCAGCCAGACGCGAACCGGGTTGCTGATAAACTGACGAGAGATATCCATTACAGTCCCCGTTCACGCGTCCAGATACGTACCGGCTGGTTGGGATGTAACTCCCCAACGCCTGCGGCCACCACGCGTTCACCGGCCTTAAGCCCACCGACGATGACGACCCCCTCAGCGCTGACTTGCCCGACGCTGACCTTACGATCTTCCAGGTGCAACGTATCGCCTTCGCCCGTCACCACCCAGACGTGTGGCTCATTGCGCGGGCGGTTATCCGGGTTAAAGACCGCTTCAACCGGCACCACCAGCGCCTCACTGCCCACGCCCGCCGGTAGGTTGGTTAAATTGATGGTGACCGTTCCGCTGACGCCGCCCACGACGGGAAAATCATCCGGGCGGGCATGGTTAAAATCACCTGCCAGGTCAATGTGTTGCTGTCGCTACTGCCTGAGTGCTCTTTGTACACAGCGGTAAACTCGCGACCGGGCAGGGCGTTGATCCTCACTACCGGTTTGTACTGCGCATTGCGGATATCGAAGGTGTTAAACAGGTTCTCTGGAAGGCTGAACACCACGTCCAGCAGGTCGGTACGGGTCAGGGTGACGACGGGCTGGCCGGCTGAGACGACCTGATGATTTCGCACATGTACGCTGGCCGCTGTCCCGCTAAAGGGGGCGACGAGCGTCATCTGGCTTAATTCCTCGCGAGCAATCTGTAGCGCGGCGTTTGCAGAATCGCGGTTTGCGCGCTGGACATCCATCTCGGCCTTCGACACGGCCTGGCGTCCTGCCAGGGTCTGGAAGCGGTCGAATTGCCGCTGAGCCAGGGTCGCCGCCGTTTGCCTGTCGTTCAGACGCTGCCGGGCTTCGCGATCGTTAAGACTGGCGAGCCTTTGCCCCTGTTTGACAACGGCACCCTGGCGAATGTCCAGGGTCTCAATCTGCCCGGCACGTTTGAACGCGAGATCGGTGGCGTCGCCGGATTCGATACGCGCGGGAAATACGCGCTGCTGCGCGTTGCCGGCCTTGACCACCTCTGCGACTTTTACCATTTTTGGCAGGGGCGCGGCGCGGTCGGGTTTGGGGTCGCACGCCGTCAGCAGCAATAAAACAGCAGGCAGAAGAGAGAGGTAGCGCTTCACAGTATTCCCCTGATAATAATTGTTTTATTTATTTCGTCATCAATGCTGGGGTGGCACTATTCCGCCAGGGCCGAGACGACCACATAGGTAAATAAACCGATTGCTGTGCTGGCGATAATGGCAAGCGCAATAAACAAACCAAGGCGAATCAGGCTTAAACCGTACATGCATTCCTCCATGAGGTTGAAGGTGGCGCGGGATAATGAGAATGAACGTGTTGCATGTCTGACTATGAGCATAGTCGGTGAATAAATAAATGTTAAATAACCATTATTAGTGGCGTGACATACTCAGGCGAAACAAGCGATACGATAGCGTATCCCCTTTGAATAACATCCTGATATTCCTGTGCTACGTTTAATAGCATCCATTCCTTTTTTCCGTAAAAGGCATTCACGCCTGTACCCATGGGTTTGATGCGATCTCTCCTGATTCACTCACTGTTGTGTTGGTTATAAAAAGGATGCTTGATATGTATAAAACGATTCTGGTGCCGGTGGATGTATACGAAACAGCGTTGTCTGATAAAGCGCTACAGCATGCCAAATTCCTGGCGCAAAGCGCATCGGGTAATGTCCATCTGCTGTACGTTATGCCAAAGTTCTCGGCGGAACTGACCCGCGGTTTTATTGCAGACGCGAGAAAGATGGATGAATATATGATTAATAATGCTAAAGAAAAACTGGCCGCGCTGGTAAAAAAAATCAGCCTGCCGGAAGCAAATGTCCATCTACATGTTCGCAGCGGGAATATACGTGATGAGGTAATCAAACTGGCGGATGAACTTAACGTCGGCGCGATTATTGTGGGGTCGCGCAATCCCAATATTCAAACCCATTTATTAGGGTCAGAGGCGGCGAGTATCGTTCGTTATGCACATGTTCCTGTTTTCGTTATTCGTTAATGACATGAAAGCAAGGTGATTTCTGAAAAGAACCCGAGGAAGGAACGATGATAACAGAAAAGCCTCACCATCCGTATTATCAACAGACCGTTGATGAAACCCTGACAAATATCAAATCCAGCCTGGACGGACTTACCAGTGCAGAAGCCACCGCCAGACTGGAAAAATACGGTGAAAATGCCTTACCGCAAAAACCGGGTAAACCTGGCTGGCTGCGCTTTCTGGCCCATTTCAACGATGTCCTTATTTACGTCCTACTGGCGGCGGCGCTGCTGAAGCTGATAATGGGACACTGGGTGGATATGTTTGTCATTCTTGGGGTGGCCATCATCAACGCCCTGATTGGACATATTCAGGAGAGCAATGCGGAGAAATCGCTGCAAAGCATTCGTAACATGCTCTCCAGCGAGGCTGTGGTCATCCGGCAGGGCAACCATGAAACTATCCCGACGACAGCGCTGGTGCCGGGAGATATCGTGGTGATACGCGCCGGGGATCGCATTCCTGCCGACCTTCGCGTAATAGAGGCGCACAACCTGCGGGTGGAAGAAGCTATTCTTACCGGCGAATCCACGGTAGTGGAGAAAAGCAGCGATGCGCTCCACGGGGAGTTGCCGTTAGGCGACCGTTACAACCTGCTTTATTCTGGCACCACCGTCAGCTCCGGCGGGGGAAAAGGGCTGGTGGTGGCGACCGGTGGGGAGACCGAACTCGGCCATATCAACCAGATGATGTCGGACATTGAAAAACACCGTACCCCGTTGATGGTGCAAATGGACAAGCTCGGCAAGACCATTTTTATCACCATTCTGGTGATGATGCTGGCGCTGTTCGTTTTCAGTCTTATCTTCCGTGATATGCCCGTATCAGAGCTGGTGCTGTCGCTGATTAGCCTTGCGGTGGCGGCGGTGCCGGAAGGTTTACCGGCCATTATCTCTATCATCCTCTCGCTGGGCGTGCAGGCGATGGCGCGTCGCAAGGCGATTATTCGCAAGCTGCCTACCGTGGAAACGCTGGGGGCGATGACGGTGATCTGCTCGGATAAAACCGGCACCCTGACCATGAATGAGATGACGGTAAAAGCGGTGATTACCGCGGACACCACCTACCGCGTGGAGGGAGACAGCTACGAGCCGGTGGGCAATATTCACCCTGTTGACGATCCAACACCGGTAACCGTGACCCAGGGGTCTGTGCTGGAGCGCTATCTGCGCACCGTCGATCTCTGTAATGACAGCCAGCTGATCAAAGATGAGCAGGGGCTATGGAAAATCACCGGCGGGCCCACCGAAGGCGCGCTGAAGGTGCTGGCGGCAAAAATCCCGCTTCCGGCAATTGACGCCGAATTGCGCAGTAAAATCCCATTCGATTCGCAATATAAATACATGTCCACCCTTTATCGCCTGGGCGACGAAGAGGTGATGTTAATCACCGGTGCGCCGGACGTCCTTTTCCGTCTTTGCCAGCACCAGCAGACTCAAAACGGGCTGGAGCCGTTCAACCTGCACTATTGGGAAGAGAAGATTGAAGAGTATGCGCGCGAAGGATTGCGCATGGTGGCTGCGGCCTGGAAACCGGCCGCCAGCGGGCAGCGCGAGCTGACGCATGCGGATCTGCAAGAGGGGGTCATACTGCTCGGCATTGCGGGCATGATGGATCCCCCGCGCCCGGAAGCCATTTCGGCCATTGCCGACTGCTTGCAGGCGGGCATTCGCGTGAAAATGATTACCGGGGATCATCCACAAACGGCGATGAGCATTGGTCAGATGCTGGGTATTGGCAACGCGGCGAGCGCCATTACCGGGCGCGAACTGGAGGCGATGGACGACCACCAGCTGAGCGAGGCGGCGCAAAAATACGATATCTTTGCCCGAACCAGCCCGGAAGATAAATTCCGTCTGGTGCAGGCGCTGCAAAGTAAGCAGGAAGTGGTCGGGATGACCGGGGACGGCGTGAACGATGCGCCTGCGCTGAAGCGGGCGGATGTCGGCATCGCGATGGGGATCAAAGGTACTGAAGTCACCAAAGAAGCCGCCGATATGGTGTTAACGGATGATAACTTTGCCACCATTGCCCGGGCGGTCCATGAAGGGCGTCGGGTCTACGACAACCTGAAAAAGACCATTCTGTTCGTTATCCCGAGCAACATCGCCCAGGCCCTGCTGATCATTATTGCCCTGCTGGCGGGGAACCTTATCCCGTTAACACCGGTACTGATCCTGTGGATGAACATGGCAACCTCGGCAACGCTGTCGTTTGGTCTGGCGTTTGAAGCGGGTGAGAAGGACATCATGAACCGGCCGCCGCGTAAGTCTAACCTGCACGTGATGGACGGTTACGCCATCTGGCGCGTGGTGTTTGTCGGCCTGATGATTGCCATCAGCGCCTTTGTGCTGGAGGCCTGGCTGCAACCGCGCGGTTACTCGGCGGAGTTCATCCGCACCGTGTTGCTGCAAACGCTGGTCACTGCCCAGTGGTTTTACATGCTCAACTGCCGCGTCACCGACGGCTTCTCCCTGAGTAAAGGTCTGCTGGCTAACAAGGGCATATGGATCGTGAGCGGCGTACTTCTGGCCCTTCAGCTTCTGATCGTCTATGCGCCATTTATGCAGATGTTGTTCGGTACCGAAGCGCTGCCGTTCCGCTACTGGATCATTACCTTCCTGATCGGGTTCGCAATGTTCATGATTGTGGAAGCGGAAAAAGTCCTTACCCGGAGATGGCGCACGACGAAAGGTTAACTGAATGAGTAGGCTAAGCCTGCCCACCGGCAGGCTTTCTCTTTGATCGAGTACAGAACACTATGATTCGATTTGCCGCGTTCGTTTTTACGCTTTGTATACTGGCTCCCGCTGCATCTGCTGTAACCTACCCACTCCCACCCGAGGGGAGCCGCCTGGTGGGAGCGCCGATAACTGTCACCGTACCTGAAGGCAATACCCTGCCGCTCGAAGCGTTTGCAGCGCAGCACGGGCAAGGGTTAAGCAATATGCTGGAAGCTAACCCGGGGGTAGATCCGTTTTTACCGCGTGCCGGTACACCGCTGGTGGTGCCGCAGCAGCTTATTCTGCCGCCAACCGTGCGTGAAGGGATTGTGGTGAACGTCGCGGAAATGCGTCTTTACTATTATCCAACCGGCAGCAAAACGGTTGAGGTGCTGCCTATTGGCATTGGTCAGGCCGGGCGCGAAACGCCGCGTAACTGGGTAACCGCCGTTGAGCGCAAACAGGAAGGCCCAACCTGGTCACCCACGCCAAATACGCGACGTGCTTACGCGAAGGAGGGGAAAACGTTGCCCGCGTTCGTGCCCGCCGGGCCGGATAACCCGATGGGGCTGTATGCCCTTTATATCGGCAGGCTGTACGCGATCCACGGTACCAACTCAAATTTCGGCATTGGCCTGCGCGTCAGCCAGGGCTGCATTCGCCTGCGTAATAACGATATCAAATACCTGTTCGATAACGTTTCGGTGGGAACGAGGGTACAGCTTATCGATCAGCCCGTAAAAGTGACCACCGAGCCGGATGGTAGCCGCTGGGTAGAGGTTCACGAGCCGCTTTCACGCAATCGCGCGGAATTTGAATCAACCCGAAAAGTGCCGCTGCCCATTTCGGCCGCGCAAAGGACGCAGCTGATAAGTGAAGGGGCGGGCGCTGAGCTGGAACGGCGGTCGGGGATGCCGGTGAGGCTTGCAATGCCCGGTGGCGTTGCGCTTTCCGGGCCTACAGGACCGTAGGTCGGATAAGCGGAGCGTCACCCGACAAACTTACCAAACGCAGAAAAGCAAAAAGCCTGCTTTAAAAGCAGGCTTTTCAAATTTGGCTCCTCTGACTGGACTCGAACCAGTGACATACGGATTAACAGTCCGCCGTTCTACCGACTGAACTACAGAGGAATCGTGTGAACGGGGCGCATATTATCGACCTGCGTACGCCTTGTCAAAGGATGGATCGCCGACTTTAGACTGTTTGCTGACAAAAACAGCAAACTGACGTTTTTACCAACGTAATGCACCATTATTGTGCAGATATACCCCGAATGGGGCAGATCGGAAACCGTTGTCACTGTCTGAAAACAGGCACCAGCGATTGGCTTTCCTTATTTTCAGCCGCTTAGCAAAGATATTTATTCGCTGCCAAAACCTGGCATCCATATTGCAAAACCTGTTTAACAACACAGCCGTTACCGGCACGCTATTTTCGAACAGGGGGCAACATGAACTTAAGACGACTGAAATACTTCGTAAAAATCGTCGATATCGGCAGCCTGACCCAGGCGGCTGAAGTGCTGCATATCGCGCAGCCTGCGCTGAGCCAGCAGGTCGCGACTCTGGAAGGCGAAATGGACCAGCAACTGTTGATCCGCACCAAGCGCGGCGTAACGCCTACCGAAGCGGGAAAAATTTTATATACCCATGCCCGTACGATCCTGCGTCAGTGCGAACAGGCGCAACTGGCCGTGCACAACGTAGGTCAGACCCTGAGCGGGAATGTCTCCATCGGCCTGGCGCCGGGAACGGCCGCATCGTCGGTAACCATGCCGCTGCTTCAGGCGGTGCGCGCGGAGCTACCGGAAGTGCTGGTTTATCTGCATGAGAACAGTGGTTCCGTGCTCAATGACAAACTGCTCAACGGTCAGCTGGATATGGCGGTGCTGTACGATCGCTCACCGGTTGCCGGGATCACCAGCCAGCCGCTGCTGAAGGAAGATCTTTATCTGGTCGGGACCCGTGATTGCCCCGGCCAGAGCATTGATTTAACCGCCGTGGCAGAGATGAACCTGTTCCTGCCGCGCGACTACAGCGCCGTGCGCGTTCGCGTTGACGAAGCGTTCTCGCTGCGCCGTCTGACGGCGAAGATTATCGGGGAGATTGATTCCATCTCCACGCTGACTGCCGCCATTGCCAGCGGCATGGGGGTAACGGTACTGCCCGAGTCTGCCGCACGTTCACTGTGCAGCGCGGCGAATGGCTGGATGGCCCGCATCACCACGCCATCCATGAGCTTACCGCTGTCGTTGAATATGTCCGCGCGCGGCTCCCTGTCACCGCAGGCGCAGGCGGTGAAAGAGATCCTGATGTCTCTGGTCAGTAAGCCGTCGCTGGAAAATCGCGAGCTGCAACTGGTCAGCTGATATTCCAAATAAGCATAAGATGCTGGTTTTTATTATTTGTTCTTCAGCCCGGCTGACTCTAACAATAGCCTTATGTCAGATGCGCCGGAGTGAATCGTGAATTTCCAGCAACTTAAAATTATTCGTGAGGCGGCCAGGCGGGATTACAACCTGACCGAGGTCGCCAACATGCTTTACACCTCCCAGTCAGGCGTCAGCCGACATATCCGCGAGCTTGAGGAGGAGTTAGGCATTGAGATTTTTATCCGTCGCGGCAAGCGCCTGCTGGGCATGACGGAGCCAGGCAAGGCATTGCTGACCATCGCTGAGCGCATTCTCAACGAGGCCAGCAACGTTCGTCGGCTGGCAGATCTCTTTACCAACGACGCTTCAGGTGTGCTGACAATCGCCACCACCCATACGCAGGCGCGCTACAGTCTTCCGACCGTTATCAAAGCATTTCGTGAGATCTTCCCGGACGTACGTCTGGAACTGATCCAGGGCACGCCGCAGGAAATCGAAGTGCTGCTGCATAACGGTGGGGCAGATATTGGTATCGCCAGTGAACGGCTGAGCAACGACCCGCTGCTGGTGGCGTTCCCGTGGTTCCGCTGGCATCACAGCCTGCTGTTACCCGCCGATCACCCCCTGAATCAGGTTTCGCCGTTGACGCTGGAAGAGATCGTCAAATGGCCGCTGATTACCTACCGGCAGGGCATTACCGGACGCTCGCGCATTGATGAAGCGTTCAAGCGTAAAGGTCTCACACCGGACGTGGTGCTGAGCGCGCAGGATTCCGATGTGATCAAAACCTACGTCGAGTTAGGGCTGGGGATTGGCCTGGTGGCCGAGCAGTCTGGCGGAGAATATGAGGCCGGAAATCTGGTGCGTCTGGATACGCGTCACCTGTTCGACGCGAATACCGTCTGGCTGGGGCTAAAGCGCGGGCAGCTTCAGCGCAACTACGTGTGGCGTTTTATTGAGCTATGCAACGCGGGGCTGTCGGTGGATGAGATCAAACGCCAGGTGATGGAGCCGGAAGAGGTGGCGATTGATTATCAGATTTAGTCGCTAATCAGTAGGCCGGGTAAGGCGCAGCCGCCACCCGGCAAATTTACCGAACCCACAAAAGCAAAAAGCCTGCTTTAAAAGCAGGCTTTTCAAATTTGGCTCCTCTGACTGGACTCGAACCAGTGACATACGGATTAACAGTCCGCCGTTCTACCGACTGAACTACAGAGGAATCGTGTGAACGAGGCGCATATTATCGACCTGCGTGCGCCTTGTCAAAGGGGAAAACACCGTTTTTGTTCGTTTGCCGACAATTTCAGCAAACCGATGATTTAATAGCAAATTTGCTTTCAAATTGCACAGCAAATCGCGCCGCCCGCAGACAGGCGGCGCGCAGGATCAGAACAGAACGGAGTAGTTCAGACCAAACGTACGGCCACGGCCTTTATAAGTATAAAGACCCGGTGCACCGTAGGTTGGACTATACAGCCCCGGTGCGCGCTGGCCCCAGGCGGTGGTGTAGTCTTTGTCCAGCAGGTTCTCCACGCTGAAGCTGACTTTGCCCACCGGCAGGGCGTAGCTACCCAGGAAATCAACGGTGTTATAGCCATCAATCTTCTTACCGTCGGCGTCAGACACGTCGAAGGTTTGTGTGCTCTGCACGCGCAGGGCCCAGTCGCCCGGCGCCCAGTTCACCCATGCGCTGGCTTTCGACGGGCTGGCGCTGTCGACCGTCAGCTTCTGCCATTTCCCGTTTTCACGCGTTTCGGACTTGATGGCGTTAAAGTTCGCCCCGGTGCTCCAGTCGCTGTCGGTGAAGAAATAATCCACCAGGCCTTCAATCCCGTAGATACGACGTTTGTCGTCTTCCAGGTTGATGGTCATGTCGCTCTTGTTGATGGTGATGGTTTTATCCGAGAGCGAGTAGTAGGCCGCCACCTGGGTACGCAGGTTATCGCCGGTGAAGCGCCAGCCCAGCTCGTAAGCATTGACCTTAATACCGTCCAGCGTTGAGTCGTTCACGTTCACGCTGTTTTGCAGGCGATAGTGACCATCGACCAGCTGATAGGTGCCGGAGCCGTAGTACTTCGCCAGGTCCGGAATTTCGAAGCCCTGGGAGAAGTTAAACCACAGCTGTTGCTGTTCGGTCAGACGTCCAAGGATCCCGGCGTTAAACAGGAAGTTGTTGTAGTCGGTTTTCCCGCCCGGCACCGCGTCAGCGGAGGTGGCTTTGCCCGTGGCGATTGCCTGCTGCTGGGCGTAACCGACAAAATCGTCCACCTTGTTTTCGGTGTACTGGTAGCGCACGCCGCCGCTCAGGGTGATAGCGTCAATGTCATAGCTGGCTTGCAGGAACGGCGCGAGGTTGGTAATGCTGTATCCCGGGTAACGGCCCACGTTGTAGGCGTTGTCCAGCTCCATGCCGCCGCTCGCCGCCGCTTTGCTTAAGTCGAAGAACTGCTGGTTGGCGTCGAACGTTTCGTGATCGGCATCCACACCCCAGGTGAGGGTCAGGTCGTCCATCGGCTTGCTGTTTAGCGTCAGCTTGCCGCCGTAAAAATCGGTTTTCTGCTGGGACGCGCCAATGCTGGTCACCGCGCCTTTGCTCAGCGTCGGGAACGGGTAGTAGGTCAGGCTCTCATCACGGTAGTAAATCTGCGCAACCAGATCCTGCCCCCAGAAGTCGGTGTTCGAGTACTGCAGGTTGATCAGGTGACGCTCTGTGCCCGGGATACGGTCAGAGTCCAGGTTGTCTTTGTTATAGGCTTTGGCATCGCCCGTGACCGCAGCGAAATTCTCTCCGAGGAACAGGCCGTGCTTGCCGTCGGATTCGCTCTTGTAGTACTGGGTGGTTAACTGGAGCTGCTGATGATCGTCGATGTTGATGGTGCCCGTTCCCATCACGTCGATACGGTCGGAATACTGCAAGCCGGTCTGGGTGTTATCGATAATCACCTCGTCGCCGTTGCCGTCATACCAGCCGCCGTAGCGCTGATAGGAGACCGACAGACGTCCAGAGGCATTGTCGTTGCCGCCGCTCACGGCTGCTGAGACGTTCTCATCATGGTCGTTATGGCTGTTAAACCCGCTTTTTGCCCCGGTCTGGAACTCCACTTCGGTCTCCGGCTGGCCTTTTTTGGTGACGATGTTCACCAGACCGCCGGTACTGCCGCCGCCGTACAGCGAGGTGGCGCCGGAAATGACTTCGATACGGTCAATGTTGAACGGATCGATAGAGTCGAGCTGGCGGCTGTCGCTGCGGGACGAGTTCAGACGTACGCCGTCCACCATTACCATCATGGAGCGACCGCGCAGGTTCATGCCGTAGTTGGTACGTCCCTGGCTGCTGACGTCCATGCCGGGGATCAGCTGGGCCAGCACCTCTTTAATCTCTTTCCCGCCCTGAACCTGCTGCTCAATTTCCGCCCGCTCTATAACCCAGGTGGTTTGCGCCATCTCTGCCACGCTGCGATGTGCCCGGCTGGCAGAGACCACAATATCTTCTTCCTTTTGTTCTTCCGCCCACGCAGAGGTAGAAAGCATGGCAAGCAAGCACGGATTTAAAACCCAAAGATGAGAACGTTTCATTGTTATGTTGATCCTGAATGTGTGTGTCAGTACTCGGTGGTCTTCATTAATGATTTAAAAACCTGGCTGCTCTCCGGGCTGGTGGTGCTCCGCCAGTGGATCACGCCGGGGGTGGTTGCCAGTTCAAACGGCTCGTCATCGTGAGCGCGATTCAGAATTCGCGCCGCGCGCCAGGCCATCAGGCTGAGCTGGGGTTCGGCAATACCGAGACGGTGCATCCCGGCATTGACGGCAAACAGGCGGTTGCTCTGCGGGCCGTCCCATTCAAGGGTAAAATCGTTGTTGATGCAGAAGGCTTCATCCTCATCCAGACGCAGTCGGGAAGAGAGCGGGGCGAGAAACGCGGGCTGCACGGCGCGGTAGCCGGTGGCGAAAATCACCACATCGCTTTCAAGCTGTTCGCGCCCGCCGTCCAGGTGATGCTGGATGCTGAGGCGCTGCCCGTTCTCCTGGCGCGTCAGCGCCGTCACCGAGCGGGACGGCATCAGGTGCGCCCAGGGTTTTTCCCGCAGCACTTCGAAGCGGTGATACATGGCACGATAGATGGCCAGCAGCGACTCCGTGGTGATCCCGTCGGAGGTCATCTTCTGCTCCTGCAACATCTGGCGACGGGCGTCGTCACCGAGGGTGGAGAAGCTGTCCACATACTCCGGCGTGAAATATTCGTTAGCAAACGCGGCTTCATCCAGCGCGTTGTAGTTGTTGCGACGCGAGATCCAGTTGAGGCTCAGCGGCTGGCCCCATTCCCCACGGAAGATATTCAAAAACAGATCCGCACCGCTCTGGCCGCCGCCGACGACGGTGACGCGCTTGCCTGCTAAATCCGGCGTGCGCAGCATCATTTCGCTGGCGTGGAAGCAGGTGTCGTCCTGCGCGGTGACGCAGTCTGGCAGATTGATCTGCTTCCCAATCCCCACGCAGACGTGGCGCGCCAGGAAGCGATCCCGCTGGGTCACGACCTCAAACAGACCGTTTTGCTCATCAAAGCTGACCTGCTGCACCTGCTGGCTGAAGGCCAGATTAGTCAGGTTATCCGCCGCCCAGCACAGGTAGTCGGCAAACTCCTCGCGCGAGACGGTGCGCTGCTCGGTAGTGAGGAAACGGTAGAACTTTTTGCGCTGTACCAGGTAGTTCAGGAAGCTGTGGCGGTTGGTTGGCTCCACGGCGCTGACCAGATCCTTCAGGAAGCTGGTCTGCATATGGCAGTCCGGTACCATCATTCCCGGGTGCCAGGAGAAGTGCGGCTTGCGTTCAAGAAACAGCGAGCTAAAACCGTCCAGCCCCTCTGCCAGCGCGGCAATACTGAGGTTGAACGGACCGATACCAATGCCGATGAAATCATAGGTTTTCATTGCGCTGACTCCTGGGAGACCAGAAAAAGAGGGTTATCAAGATCGCAGACGTAGTTCGGCAGCATGCGGCTGCCGCCATCGTGTTCAGAGAAGGTCAGTTTGACCGGGTTGAGGATCACGCGAATTATCTGCGGCTTAAACAGGTCGAACTTCGCGAAGCGCGCCGCAAGATCCGGATGGGCGGCCATATAGCGACGTAACACCTGCGCCAGGATCTGATAGAAGCGGGTTTCGCTCACGCCGCATTGCAGAGTGAGACGGGAAATAAAGCGCAGCACCGTGACAAAGTTGCCGGTTTGCAGGTCGTGGATGATGTAATCCGCACTGAGGCGTGCGGTGACGGCTTTTACCTGCTCCGGCAGGCTCTGCGCCTGCGGGAAATCCTCGTCCACCAGGCGCATGTCGCCCTGGAAATCCTTCAGCAGAATGCGCTGTGGGACGTAATCTTTCATCACCAGCGTGACGTTCTGGCCGTGGGCGATGAGCGCCACCCCGTAGCGGCAGAGCAGGTGATAGAAGGGGATCACCGTCGCCTCAAACAGCTTTTCCAGCCATGCGTCTGCGGTTAACCCCGAGCGTTTGATCCATGCGTCAATCAGCGGGCGCCCGTCGTTATCGGTTTCCATCAGCGCGGCCATCAGCACCGCCTGTTCGCCATCCTGTAAATAGCAGGATGGGTTCTCGCGCCAGATCACCCCCAGCATCTCCTGATAGCGGTACGGCGCCTCAGGCAATGCGGCATAACCCGGATGCGACAGATATCCGGCTGCGGGTTCGCCAAGCACCTGCGCCCCGGAGTGAATCAGCGTGGCATCGCTGGCGAACTGCTGCTGTAGCCAGCGCGAGGCCAGCGGACCGGCGGCAATATACTTGCCCGGAATACCGCGGTAGCAGGAAGTGTTGTAGATGGTCAGCGGCAGCTTGATGTCATACGGCGCGCGACGGCTGGCGTTGGTCAGCGTGCGCAGGGACTGCTGCGCCAGATACTCATCGCCGAACTCTCCCAGCTCCACCATCTCACCGCGCGCGAGCTGTGCCAGGAAATGAATGGCAATTTTTTGCTGCCACTGCCACGGATGCAGCGGCACCGGCAGCCAGCTGTCGTCCAGATCCAGTTCCTGCCAGCGGGCGTCGAATCGGGTGCGCTCGGCATCATCCATGGCGCTGGCGAGCAGGGTGTTGATATCGCAATCGGCGTCACTGCTCCAGACCAGACGATCGCGTTGCACGGCGACCCAGTGCAGACGAAAACGCCCGCGATATTCCGGCGCGTACAGGCGCAGGGCATCCAGCCCCCAGCCGCGGCGTCCCTTGTTAAAAATAAACTTCGGGTGACCGCGCATCAGGCACTGTAGTTCGTCCGGGTCGAGGTGGATCAGCGCATCGGCATCCAGCGTGTCACGCGCCTGCAACAGCTGCATGTCGCCCCGCAGCGTGGCGTAGAGATCTTCCATGTGCTCCGCCGTTTGCGCGTCGCTCATCTCCAGCACGGTGGCCAGTTGCAGCAGCGCGTTTTCCGCTTCGACCGCCGCGCCGCTGGCGGTGGTGAGGGTATCAGGGTCAATATGCAGCCAGCCCCAGATCCCACGCGTGGCGCTAAACTGCCAGGTCGCGTTGCCCATACTGATGCGCCAGTAGTCCGCCGAAACCGGCTCGGCGCGCAGGGTGCGTTCATATTCCAGTTCAGCGAGGATCTTCGCCACCATCTCGCGGTTCACTTTCTGCCAGAGCGCGTTCACAGTTCCACCTCATGGAAGAAGCGGTGACGCTCGCTCATGATGAGACGGGAGCGTTTGTGCGGGAAGTCGAACTCTTTCACCGTGTCGAAACCGGCAGACGCCAGATGGCGGAACAGACGCTGGTTGTCGAAGCGCGGTTCCGCCACAATGCGCGCCGTACGCGGTTCATCGAGATACAGATAGTGGCTGAGGCCGCGTAGCCAGCTGCGGATATACTGCGCCCCGCGCCAGTTCTCTTCACCCACCAGCATATGTAGCCCGCGGTCAAACGGCTGCCAGCGATAGTGGCGGCCAATGCGGTCTTCCGCCGCCCAGTAGAGTTCAAAATAGCCGAACGGCTGGTCGTCAAAGCAGCCGATCACCGGGTAACAATAGGTCGAGTCGAGCTGACGGCGCAGGTAGTTTTCCTGCTCGGCCTCCGGGCCCGCCATCTCCCAGAAGGCGTTCACGCGTGGGGTGTTCATCCAGCGGGTAAAACGCTCGCCGTCCAGCGCCACGTCCGCCACGCGGAAGCTCAGGGTGCGCTTAATCTGCGGATCGTAACGGCGATACACTTCGCCCTGCGGACGATGAGGGCGCAGCGGGAAGTACAGCTGACGGCTTTCATCAAACTGCATTCCGCCGCTCGCCTGCGGACGTTCGCCTTTCAGCCACAGCGGCAGCTGCCAGAATATTTCGCGCGCCAGATAATCCCCGTTTGCGATGCTAAACAGCGCCTGCGCCTGAGGTTCATCCTGCCAGGCGGCCCACGGCAGGGTAATGCCGGTCAGGGCGGGGGAGGCTACAAACAGCTGGTCGAGGGCGTCCACCAGCCAGCCGTCCGGGAGCCCGGCCAGACGCGCAAGGACCGCGCTGCCGTCAAGACCCAGCGTCAGCGGCAGGTTTTGTTCCGTGGCCGTACAGCGAAAGCCGTAGCCGGAATGGACGATGTTCGCGTTTGCCATCACGCCTTCTCCTTATAAAACGGGTTGCTAAAGTCGAAATAGATCACCGCCGGATCGACGATGGTGTTTTCGTTGCGATCGTGCAGGTAGCAGAAGAAGTTGCCTTTGCAGTTCCAGGTCGGGCTGTCGAGCACATAATCAAGGCAGCGGGTCTGCTTCGCCGTCGTGCGCAGTTTGGCCAGCGCGTCACGCACGCGGGGCATCAGGTTCTCTTCGCTGTCGAAGCCGGCAGCGGCGAGCGCGGCGGTGACGGCAAGGGTAGAGTTCAGCAGCAGGTAATAAGGGAAGTAGCGCAGCAGCTGGCTCTCACTGAAGCGGTTTTCCACCTCGGTTTCGCCTGCCTCTTTCAGCCACGCGTCGGCCCCTTCGGTCCAGGCGCTGCCCTGACAATCGCGGTAGATCAGCCCAACGGGGAAATCCTGCTGCATCTCAACGAGGATATTTTGCTGGTGCGCCAGCAGGACCAGACCGTAGTCCGCCTCGGCGCTGAACAGCGGAAGCAATACACGGTCGCAGTAGGCGTCCAGCCAGCAGCGGGCGGCCTGGGCGAGCGGGAGATCCAGACGCTGGCTCAGACGGCGCACCGCTGCCGCCAGCAGGCTGTCGCCGCCGTCCGGTGCCGCCTGGGTCAGGCTCACCAGCACGTTGGTTTGGGTATCTGGCGTATCAAACAGCAGGTTGACGCGCAGGGCCATCAGGCTCTCTTCCTGAATGACGCCGCTTTCATCGCGCAGCCCGGCCCAGCCGTCTTCCTGCATCACGCGCATGGTCGGGTAGCGCGCCTGGAGTTCCTGCCAGCGTGCCGTTTTCGCCAGCCGCGCCAGGCGCATGCCGCGCTTAACTTCTTTGACCGACAGCGTGCGCACGGAGTTGGTCAGCCGCACGCTGAGGGAAAACTTAATCATGTCGCTATTGGTTTCGCTGTACAGCGAGCGGGAAGAGCTGGTAGGCAGCCACTGTGCGCCCGCCTCGCCAAGATCCCGCAGGGCGCCTTTTTCAACCAGACGCTGGCACCACGGCTGCTCCAGCAAATAGGCAGCCTGCCACGGATGCATCGGCAGCAGCCAGCGGGTGTCGGTGAAGTGGCCGAGAAGATCCGGCGCACTCTGGGCCGCGAAGCGCAGCAGACGTTCACGCAGGGAGACGTTCAGACTGTCCCCGGCAATCAGTTCATGCTCAACCGCAAACCAGCGCAGCGGGAAGCGCGAGGCGAAATCCGGCAGATAGCGGCGCGCCTCGGCCTCGTTAAACGGCTCGTGCGACTTTGGGGCAGGATGAAAAGCATGGCCGACCAGCAGCGCCTGTTCCGCTTCGGCAAAGGTCAGCGGCTTATCGCGCAGGTTTGCCCAGTTGTGGCGTAAATCAATGGCCTGCCAGGTGTGCGTATGGCTCTCCAGGACGCGCTGCTTAAAGCGGGCCAGCGTATCGGCGTCCAGAGCGCCTTTTACTGTCTCTTTTTCAAGAATGAAATCAATCAGTTGATGGAATGTGACTGTGTCACCGCCGTCGCTGTCGGCCTGAATCAGCGTGGCCGGGAAACAATACTGGTGATGTTGCGTGGGGGAGAAATAGCGTACCGGAACCCGGATGGCCTGGGTTGGTGAGAGCGGGATATGTATCTGCGATAACTCATCCGCACGGGTTGCGGGAAGATAGTGCCAGTCCTTCGTTTCGCGCAGCAGCGCGTTCAAAAAACACTGGGCCGCAACATCTGTACCGGCGGAGCGGGGCAGAGCACGCATAGATGTACCTCATTCCATGACTGATAATAATTCTCGTTATGATATTCATTCTGTTTACAGCTGCAACTATTTTTGCAATATTTGTTTTCATAAACTTCATAATTTCCACACATTTATTGATATTATCTTCACAATTCTATGCGCACCTGTACTGAGAACATCACTGACAATATGGCCCCGAAGGCAAACTGGCCCCTTGCACTGGGCGCCGGTTTATTGGGTATCGGACAAAACGGTTTGCTGGTCATGCTGCCGCAGCTGGTCTCCCTGACCGGACTGTCGCTCTCCGTCTGGGCCGGGCTGCTGATGTTCGGCTCGATGCTCTTTTTACCCGCATCGCCCTGGTGGGGACGCCAGAGCGAGCGGCACGGCTGTAAGGTCGTGATGCTGGCCTCGTTAGGCGGCTATCTGGCGAGCTTTGTCGTGATGGCGCTGGTGGTCTGGGCGATGGCCAACGGCGCGCTGAATGCCCTCTGGGGAATGGCGGGCCTGGTTCTGTCGCGCATGCTGTACGGCCTGACGGTATCGGGGCTGGTGCCTGCGGCCCAGACGTGGGCCATTCAACGCGCGGGGCTGGATAAAAGAATGGCGGCGCTGGCAACGATAAGCTCTGGCCTTAGCTGTGGGCGTCTGCTGGGACCGCCTCTGGCCGCGCTGATGCTCAGCGTCAGCCCGGTCGCACCGCTCTGGCTGATGGCGCTGGCGCCGTTTATCGCGCTGCTTCTGGTGCTGCGCGAAGCCGCCGATCCCCCGCTGCCGCCGGTGGCGCACCAGTCGACGCGGTTACAGGCCTCTATGATGCCTTTCCTGCTGCTGGCGCTGCTGCTGGCGGCGCTGGTCAGCCTGATGCAGCTTGGTTTATCGCCGCATCTTCATCCGTTATTTAATGGCGATGCCGTGCAAATCAGCCATCATGTTGCCCTGCTGCTGAGCCTGGCCGCGCTGGCGACCCTGGCGGCGCAGTTTCTGGTGGTACGCCCGCAGCATTTTAGCCCGAGGGTTTTACTCTTAATTGCCGCGGTCTTGATGGTGGCGGGGCTTGGGCTGATGTGTCTCGCCAGTTTAGCCCTGTTCTACGTGGGCATTGTCATCACCTCGCTGGGTGCCGCCATGGCCACGCCGGGATACCAGCTTTTGCTCAACGATCGGCTGACGACGGGCAAAGGGGCAGGGGTGATCGCCACCAGCCATACGCTGGGGTACGGGGCCAGTGCGCTGCTGGTACCCGTGGTGACGCGCTTTTACGGTGAGCAGTTTTTGATTACTGCCGCATGGGGAATGGCGCTGCTGTTTCTCGCGGTGAGCGTGTGGGTACGATCGACCGATCGTACCCCTGCTGAACATTAGTGGAACGGATGAGAGGAGGTGCTGGCTGCGTCCTCACTTTGCCGCAGACGCTGGAGCGGATCCTGCTGGTAAAACTGGCAGAAACGCTGCCACAGCGCCGGGAAGCGTGGGGCGAAAAGCTCAGGTGCGCTAAAGAAATACTCGGACAGCACCGCGAAGCACTCGGCGGGATCGGTCGCGGCATAGGCATCAATGCTGGCCGCGCTTTCACCCACCAGGTCTATCTCATCCTGAATGTTTTCCATCGCCGCGTGCAGGTCGTGCTCCCATCCCGCGACTTCACGCAGCGGGATCAGCGGCACGCCGCTGGCGCGATCGCCGTTGCGGGTATCCAGCTTATGCGCTACTTCGTGAATGATCAGGTTGAAGCCCGAGGCATCGAACGAGTCCTGAATATCCAGCCAGTTGAGGATGATCGGCCCTTGCTGCCAGCTCTGCCCGGACTGCACCATACGCTGGTTGTGCACCAGCCCGATGTCATCCTCCCACTCATCATCGACGATAAACGGCGCCGGGTAGATCAGCACTTCATGGAAGCCATCCAGCCATTCGATACCCAGCTCCAGTACCGGTAAGCAGAAGAGCAGGGCGATGCGCGAATTTTTAAGCGGATCCAGTTCGAAGCCCTGTAGCGGCACCAGCCGTTTTTGCTGTAAAAAACGCTCGGCCAGCTGAATCAGCTTTGATTGCTCT
The DNA here is from genome assembly GCF_020224095.1 of Enterobacter sp. CCUG 70166. Classification (NCBI taxonomy): domain Bacteria; kingdom Pseudomonadati; phylum Pseudomonadota; class Gammaproteobacteria; order Enterobacterales; family Enterobacteriaceae; genus Enterobacter; species Enterobacter sp. CCUG 70166. Next base: position 55,706 of record NZ_NRIQ01000017.1, on the reverse strand, counting down.
TCAGGCAAGAGATTCGCCAGCACGGGGATCGCCAGAGCCTCATCCCAGGGCAGCGCCATATTTCGACCAGCTTCGTTCGTTTTCCAGGGCCACTTAATCATCGCTTTGCTCGTTACTCGCACGTGAACAAAATGGAAAGGTCAGGGGCTGTTAGCATGCCAACATACTCTGTTAAGCAGTATGACACTCCTCTTCGGCGGCATGCAGACTGGCAGCCTGTTTAAGAGGAATCCAGCCCGCATAAACTATCACTATGTGCCGTAAGGTTGATAGCGCTTTAGGGGTATCCCCTTCATTTTGTGAAGTATGTCGTACGCGGCTATGATAAATCTCTTCTTACCCTACCGTGCTTAAGGATCCCGTCAGTATGCCCGTCAATTTTGACCTCAACGATCTCTACGCCTTTCGCGCTTTACTGGAATACGGCAATTTCCGTCTTGCGGCAGAATCTATCTGCCTTTCCCAGTCGGCGTTGAGTCGCAGAATTGAAAAGCTGGAGGCGGCACTGGGGACAAAACTGTTCGACAGAACCACCCGGCGCGTCACGCTGACCCTGTATGGACAGACCTTTGCCGACCGGTGCGGGCAACTGCTTGTCGACGTGGAGTCCATGCTTTCGGATATCGATAAGGCCAGCGAGGAGCGCACGGGATTAATCACCGTGGCGACGGTGCCGTCAGCCGCCTGTTACTTTATGCCGGATGTGATCCGCCGCTTTCAGTCCCGTTACCCCCGCGTGCGCATTAAACTTATCGACAGCAGCGCCGGAAATGTTATCGAGGCCGTCACCCGCGGACAGGCGGATTTTGGTATCTGCTTTGCCCGGAGTTTACAGCCCGACATCGAGTTTGTCCCGCTGGTGGAAGACGTCTACGTGGCCGCCTGCCGACGAGACAGCCCGCTTGCAAAAAGAAAAAGCCTGACGTGGCAGGCTTTTTATCAGCAGGATTATATCGGTCTGGATAAGACCTCCGGCAACCGCAATCTTCTCGACCAGCGGGTCGGACATATTCGGCCTGAGCGCCCCAGCATCTGCGAAACGCGGCACGTGACGACTATGCTCGGGATGGTTGAAGCCGGGATCGGCATTGCGGCCGTTCCCGCCATGTCAATGCCCCGCGCAGAGCATTCGCTGCTGACGTCGGTGCCTTTAACCGAGCCAGAGGTCAGGCGAACCGTGGGGTTGATTCGCCGCCGCGGGCGGATCCAGTCCTACATTGCTGCCGAACTCGAAACGCTGATCACCGAGCAGTATCGCGAGGTGCACTGACGGGCGTTAAGCCCGTTGCCGTAATGACGCTGGCCGCCTGTGGCGAGGAGAGAAAGGCCAGCAGCGCTTTTCCCTGTTCGGGATGGTCGGCCTTCTGCGTTACGGCTCCGGCGAAACGGGTAATGTACTGCATGTCGTCAGGCAACTTACCCACAAACGTCACGCCCGGGACCGGCAGAAGCTCGCTCACCTGCTGAAAGCCGAGATCGTATTTCCCTTTTGCCACTTCAGACGCCACCGGGATGCGCTCAACCCGGTGCGCTTTATTTTGGACCTGGCCGTCGATGCCCAGCTTACGGAACAACTGGCTCTCAACATACCGGCCGCTGGCGCTGTCGGAATAAGCCATGGAATGCGCCTTCAGCAGCGTTTGCCGCAGGGCGGGTACCGTACTGATATCCGGCACCGGCGCGCCCGCTTTGACGACCATCCCGACGGGCGAATCCGCCAGCTCCACGCGGGAGCCCGTCGCCGTCCTGCGATCCTGTTCCAGTTTCGCCAGCGCATCTCCAACCATAATCACCACGTCCGCTTTTTCGCCCCGGGCGAGCCGGGCCGGAATGGCCTGCGGTGTTTTGCCCATCGACGGGCCGGAGACCACAATGAGCCTGTCGCCGCTTTGCGCTTCGTACTGCGGCGTCAGCTTCTCCAGCGCCGCTTTGAAGCCGCCAGAAATCATCACCGTTACATCCTGCGCAAGCGTGCCCGCGCTGAGGGTGGCGAAGGTCAGGGCGGCAATCACCGTTCTGAATGTAAGCATGAGGGATCACTCCTTAACGGCGGTTTGCAGGATTAACGTGCGACGACGATAGAGATAAAGCGTTGCCAGCAGGGCGCAAACGGCGGCAAAGCTCATCCAGTAGCCCGGGGAGGCTTTGTCGCCGGTGTACTCAATTAAGGCGGTAGAAATCACCGGCGTGAAACCGCCAAAGACCGCCGTTGCGAGGCTATAAGCCAGCGAGAAGCCCGCCACACGCACCTCTGCTGGCATGATCTCCGTCAGGGCCGGGATCATCGCGCCGTTATACAGGCCGTAGAGGAAAGAGAGCCACAGCAGCACGGTCAGCATCATGGAGAAACTCGGGGCTGCCGCCAGCATCGTCAGTGCCGGATAGCTGGTCGTCAGCGCCAGCAGCGTCATGGCAATCAGCACCGGTTTGCGTCCGAAGCGGTCCGACAACGCACCGCCTATCGGTAGCCAGATGAAGTTAGAAATGGCTACCAGCAGCGTGACCAAAAGACTGTCCGAGGCGCTGAGCATCAGGACTTTTTTACCGAAGGTCGGCGCGTAAACGGTGATCAGGTAAAACGCGGTGGTGGTCATCGCCACCATCAGCATACCCGCGACGACTACTGGCCAGTTGGCGAGCAGCGTTGTGAAGACCTGACGCATCGCCAGATGGTGGCGACGGGCGCTGAATTCCTCGGTCTCCTCCAGCTTGCGGCGCAGGAAAAAGATGAACGGCACAATCAGACAGCCAAACAGGAACGGAATACGCCACCCCCATTCGCGAATGGCACTCTCTTCCAGCACCATATTCAGCGCAAAGCCCATCGCCGCCGCGATCATAATGGCGACCTGCTGGCTACCCGACTGCCAGCTGGTGTAGAAACCCTTGCGGCCCGGCGTGGCGATCTCCGCCAGATAAACCGAAACCCCGCCCAGCTCGGCGCCTGCCGAAAAGCCCTGCAACAGGCGGCCGGTCAGCACCAGTAGCGGCGCCCACAGGCCAATGCTCTGATAAGAAGGGATCAGCACAATCAGAAAGGTTCCGGCGGCCATAATCGACAGGGTGACGATCAGTCCTTTACGGCGACCCACTTTATCAATGTAAGCCCCCAGCACAATGGCCCCGATCGGACGCATCAGAAAGCCCGCGCCAAAGACGGCGAAGGTCATCATCAGCGACGCAAATTCACTGCTTGCCGGGAAGAACGTGTGGGCGATGTAGGTGGCATAAAAGCCGAACAGAAAGAAGTCGAATTGCTCAAGAAAGTTGCCCGACGTGACGCGGAAAATCGCGCCCGCTTTCGAACGAACCGTTGCAGGTGAGGTTGAGGAAACCATGATTATCTCCAGTTTTATAGTGACGTTATGCTCGTCTGTTTCTGAAAACTGGATCAGGAAGTGGAAATTGATAAGCGCAAATCGCGCATGGACTGATGCGGGTGGTGCATTAATGACAAAGCGTTGACCAGTATTTACATATTCAACAATAACTTAACATTTCGGTGATCTTTTATTTACCACATTTCGCTAAGTTGCTGATATATCAGTTTTGTGACACCGCGCAGGTGAGAAGCCAGGCGGGGCCTGGCTTGGGATTATCAGCGCAGCGCGTTGGCAATTGCGCTAAACATCAGCGACGCTTCCAGCGGCTGGGCGCTGAATGACGGCTCTGCCTGCGGCCAGGTGGACCACTGGACGATAACCAGTTTTTCTTTCTGATTAACCACGATCATCTGACCAAAAATACCCAGCGCCCACAGGGAATCCTTCAGCGAATTTTCGACTTTCGGCTCCACGTTTGTGGCGGTGGCCGGCACTTCGTTGTTCCACCACTGGTAGCCGTACAACCCCTTCGGATGCGCCTCGGACACCGATCCTTTGGCCTGTGTCCAGGCTGAGGACTGCTTCACCCAGCCCTCGGGGAGGATCTGCTTTCCGTCCGGCAGTGTACCGTTATGCAGTATAAACTCCCCGAAACGCCCCCAGTCTTCCAGCGTGGCGTTAAATCCATGCGCACCCACGTCGTGCTGGCCTTTGCTGTAGGCATGCCACACGCCGTCGCTCGCCATGCCGTACGGCTGCCAGATGCTTTTCTCCAGATACGCCGCGAGCGTCATGCCGGTGGCACGCTCAAGCACATCGCCTAACAGCCAGGCGCCACCCGAGGAATAGGACCAGTTTTCACCCGCCGGGTGTTCACGGTGTAATCCTTTCACCAGGGTGCGCACGCAGTCGTAGGTGCCCGGTTTCGCTTCGCATTCGGTAAGCCGGGCGAAGTCTGACTGCGGGTTAGTGTAATCTTCGTTCCACGCCACGCCCGAGGTGTGGGTGATGAGCTGTTTCAGCGTTACGCCCTCCCAGGCGGTGCCTTTTAAATCCGGTTCGTACTGGGTGATGAGGTCGTCCAGTGAGTGGATTTTACCCTCTTTTATCGCAACGCCCACCAGCGCGGAAACCACCGATTTGCCCACGGAACGCGACGTCCAGAGCGTTGAGTTGGTATTGCCTTCTCCCAGGTATTTATAGGCCACTTTGCCATTTTTCAGCACCAGCATGCCGCTGACGTTCTGGCGTTTCAGGTAATCCTGAAGATTGTAAATCTTACCCTTCACCTGATAGCGGGCATCGGTGAGCGGTTTTTCTGCGGGCAGCAGCGGCGTTGCGTTGCCGTGGCGGAACACATCGCCTGCGTAGTTGCGGTAGTCATTGCGAAAGCCCACCACGCGATCGGCCTGGCTCCAGGTGAGCATGGTATGTGCGTCCGGGAGTCTGGCATCGAAAGGCGTCGGACAGGTCGTGAGGTCGGTACCGTTGCAGGCCGCCATGACGGCGGGCGAGAGCAGGCTGCTGACAACCAGCGCCGCGAGCAGCGTGCGGTTTGTTTTGATTTTCATATTTATCTCGTTTGGCTCAGGAAGGACTTCAGTTTAAGAACCTGCGGCCTATAATAAAAAACGCGTTATGGGGGAAAATCCCCCGGAAAAATCGCGTGGAGAATGACGTGGCATCCCTGATCTATTCCTTTGCCCAACTTGAGGCGTTCACCGCCGTCGCTGAGCACGGCAGCCTGATGAAGGCGGCCAGTAAACTCGGCAAAGATCGTACAACCTTGCGGGATCTGATCGATTTTCTTGAGGATGGGCTGGGCTACGCTCTGTTCCTGCGGGAGGGGCGCAGCCTGCGCCTGACGCCGGAGGGGGAGCAGCTTCAGCGGCAGGCGCACCTGCTGATGCGGCAGGTCAAAGCATTTGAGGCGTTTGCCCGATCGGTGCCGGACAGCGCCACGCAGGACATTGCACTCGTTTACGATCCGTTCACCCCCAGAGCTTTTTTACAGGCGCTGATTGCCACACTGGCGGCGAAAAAGATCCGCCTGAGCCTGACCAGCGCATCGCGCGATGAGGCGGAAGCCATGCTGGCGAACGGTCAGGCCGATCTGGGGATCTGCCAGGCGCGCAACCGCAGCGTGGGCAATGAGATGGAGTGGCGGGCGCTGGGGGCGATCGAAATGGATTTTTACGCCGCAACGACGCTTTTTGCGGAGGTTGCGTCGCCGGTGTCGCTGCTCGATCTCTCTCTGGTTCCGCAGGTGATTATGCATGCCGCGTCAGACGAGCCGGTTGCCCGTCGCCTGCAAATTTCAGGGCACACGCTTTTCACTAACGAACTGGAGATGCTGCGCGGCCTGCTGGAGAAAGGGTGCGGCTGGGGATTTTTGCCGACGCATCTTCAGGCGGCGCGATGGCAAAACGTAAAAAGGCTGCACACCGAAGTGGGCAGCCAGGGGATCGGTCAAACGATGGTGACGATCTGGAAACCGGGCAGCGACAAGCGCGGGTTAATTAATGAAACGCTGTCGCTGCTGCCGTCATTGTGGAAAGACTCAGCGCTGTGAACAGCCTTTGCACTGCTTGTTCTGGATCTGCTGGAAGAAATCGTTGCCTTTGTCATCCACCAGGATAAACGCCGGGAAGTTCTCCACTTCAATTTTCCAGATCGCTTCCATTCCCAGTTCCGGATACGCCACGCACTCCAGACTCTTGATGCTGTTTTGCGCCAGCACCGCCGCCGGGCCGCCAATGCTGCCGAGGTAGAAGCCGCCGTGCTTATGGCAGGCGTCCGTCACCTGCTGGCTGCGGTTACCTTTCGCCAGCATGATCATGCTCGCACCGTGGGATTGCAATAAGTCCACGTAGGAGTCCATACGCCCGGCGGTGGTTGGACCTAAGGAGCCAGACGCGTAGCCTTCTGGCGTTTTGGCCGGGCCTGCATAGTAAATCGGGTGATCTTTGACGTACTGCGGCAGGGCTTCGCCGTTATCGAGCAGTTCTTTCAGCTTCGCATGGGCGATGTCGCGCGCCACAATAATGGTGCCATTCAGCGACAGGCGGGTGGAGACCGGGTGCGCGGAAAGCTGCGCCAGAATATCGGGCATCGGCTTGTTCAGATCAATGCTTACCACGTCGCCTTCTCCCTGCTGGCGCAGGGATTCAGGAATATACTGGCCCGGATTGTGCTCCAGCTTCTCAATCCAGATCCCCTCGCGGTTAATCTTCGCCTTGATGTTGCGGTCGGCGGAGCACGAAACACCCATGCCGATCGGGCAGGAGGCACCGTGGCGCGGCAGACGGATCACGCGAATATCGTGGGCGAAGTATTTCCCGCCAAACTGCGCGCCAAGGCCGAGGTTTTGCGCTTCCTGAAGCAGTTCCTGCTCGAGCTGGACGTCGCGGAACGCCTGGCCGTGCGCATTGCCTTCGGTTGGCAGGCTATCGTAGTAGCGCGCAGAGGCGAGCTTGACGGTTTTCAGCGTGCCTTCCGCTGAGGTGCCGCCGATAACGAAGGCGATATGGTAAGGCGGGCAGGCCGCGGTGCCGAGGGTCCGCATCTTCTCAACCAGATAATTTTTCAGCTTCGCCGGGGTGATCAGCGCTTTGGTTTCCTGATACAGATAAGTTTTGTTGGCGGAACCGCCGCCTTTCGCCATGCAGAGGAATTTGTACTCGTCACCATTCACGCTGTAGAGGTCGATCTGCGCGGGCAGGTTGGTGCCAGTATTCACCTCTTTATACATATCCAGCGCCGCATTCTGCGAGTAGCGCAGGTTGTCTTCAATATAGGTGTTATACACGCCCTGGCTCAGCGCGGCTTCGTCACCGCCGCCGGTCCAGACGCGCTGGCCTTTCTTACCCATAATGATTGCCGTGCCGGTATCCTGACAGGTGGGCAGCACGCCTTTCGCCGCAATCTCGGAGTTGCGCAGGAATTGCAGGGCAACGTACTTATCGTTCTCGCTGGCTTCCGGGTCGCTCAGAATAGCCGCAACCTGCTACTGGTGAGAGGTGCGCAGCATAAACGCTGCGTCGTGGAAGGCCTGCTGGGCCAGCAGGGTCAACGCCTCTGGCTCGACTTTCAGCACTTCCTGACCGTCGAACTCGGCAACGGAAACGTGCTCTTTGGTCAGCAGATAATATTCGGTGTCGTCATGCGCGAGTGGGAAGGGGTTCTGGTAGATAAAGGGTTTGTTTGACATAGCTTGCTCCACAAAAATTTAACCGCCGGAGGAAATGTCCGGCGGTCAGAAATCAGAACATCATGGACATCCACGGGTAACCAATCAGCAGCAGAGCTGCCAGGAAGATGGCGCCGAAGATAGTGCCGAGGCGCCAGTAGTCTTTGGTTGGCAGGTAGCCGCTACCGTAGTAAATCGGGCTTGGGCCAGTACCGTACGGGGTGATGATCCCCATCACGCCCAGCGAGGTCACCATCAGCAGGACGAACACTTCCATATTCATGCCCGGAATGGTGGAGGCGATGGTCAGCATCGCAGGCAGCAGCGCCGTGGTGTGCGCGGTGGTGCTGGCGAACAGGTAGTGCAGCAGGTAGAACGCCAGCAGCAGGACGATGGTGGCGACACCCGGCGAGATACCGCTCATTAGCAGGCCGCCTTCTTTACCCAGCCAGCTGATAAAGCCGGTGGAGGAGAGACCATCCGCCAGTGCCACCAGGGTGGCGAACCAGACGAAGGTATTCCACGCGGCTTTGTTGCCGGTGATGTCGTTCCACTCCAGCACGCCGGTCCACAGCATCAGGCCAACGATCAGCAGGGCAGCCATGGCCGGTTCAATCCACGCCGCGGCGAAGATCCACATCAGCAGCGCGCAGCACACGAATACCAGCAGCAGGATCTCATTGCGCGACAGTTTGCCCAGTTTTTCCAGTTCGCGGGTCGCCCACAGTGGTACTTCATTGTTTACCTTCACTTCTGGCGGGTAGAACCAGTAGGCCAGCAGCGGCATGGTCAGGATCAGCAGGATACCCAGCGGCAGGAAGGCGAGGAACCAGGTCCCCCAGGAGATATCAATTCCAACGGTGCTTTTCACCAGCGCCAGTGCCAGCAGGTTAGGTGCCAGAGCGGAAAGGAACATCGAGCTGGTGATACAAGCCGCGGTGATTGCCACCCACATCAGATAGGAACCGATTTTGCGCGCGCTTGGGTCGTTGGGTTTTGAACCGTACAACGGCGGCAGGTTAGCGATAATCGGGTAGATGGTCCCACCGCTGCGCGCGGTATTGGACGGGGTGAACGGGGCCAGCAGCAGGTCCGCGAAGGTAATGGCGTAACCGAGCGTCAGGCTGCGACGGCCCAGGTACTTCACCAGAATCAGTGCCAGACGGCGGCCGAAGCGGGTTTTGTCGTAGCCTGCGGCAAACATAAAGGCACCGAAGATCAGCCACACGGTGGAGTTACCAAACCCGCTCACCGCCCATTTAAAGGAGGCGCCCGCCAGCTTGAATTTCGGGTCAGCCAGCTGTTCGGGGCTAAAGAGCACCCACTGGCTGCACAGCGCAATCGCCACCACGCCGGTGAGGCCGATTACGGCGCCCGGCAGAGGTTCGAAAATCAACCCGACGATGACGCCAACAAAGATGGCGAAGTAGTGCCACGCATAAGGCGGCAGACCTTCCGGAACAGGGACAAACAACAGCAGGACGGCGACAATGACGGGCAGGGCCATCATCAGCAGGCGTTTTGCTGTTCCATTTGATGCCAGATTCGCCGCAGGAGGCGTTACAGCAGTTTTTGTTTTCATAGTTTCACGTCTTAAGTTGTCAAAAATTCGTCGTACAGCGAAAACACAAATTCGAATGCTTTATTCGTTTTGCTTTTTTTAGTTATTTAAGGTGCGTTTTTGTGTTTTCAGTAATAGCGATTTAACGCATTTTTGTTTGCGCTAAATAAAAAATGATGATGTTTTTATATTGCGCCTTTGGATGCCATTACTATTGATCGCGATCAAAAAAACAGAATTGAGGACGTAATTTTATACTTTTTATAATAACCACTCTGAGTAGTGTGGTTATTCGCTATTTTTAAGCATTTTATTTATCAATTTTATAACATTATTAATTTGGGACGTGTTTTAGGTTTTGATTTTAAAGGATTTTTGATGTGTATGGTGTATTGGTTTTACCATTGTTGATTTAACTTTTTTAAATTAATGTGAACGTATAAAACATTCACGCTAACACCAATGTGTTATTAATGTTATCGCAGGGATTAAATAGTTTATTAACTAATGTAATGGCTTTAGAAACTAAAAAAAGCTTTATATTAATGTCATGACATCGGCGAAAACACAAATAAAAAATCCATACCGATAACGAATTCTTAATTTTTAAAGTTTGGAGTTTCTATTATGAGCACTAACGAACGTATTTTAAGCCCCTTCACATTACCGAATGGTACTGAACTGAAAAACCGTTTGTTAATGGCCCCGATGACAACCTGTACGGGGTATTTCGATGGCACCGTGACCAGCGAGCTGGTGGAGTACTACCGCGCCCGCGCTGGCAGCATCGGCACCATTATCGTTGAATGCTGTTTTGTTGACGATCTCGGCCTTGCGTTCCCGGGCGCAATTGGTATTGATAACGACGAAAAAATCGCCGGACTGGCAAAAATCGCTGACGCCATTAAGTCCAAAGGTTCCAAAGCCCTTCTGCAAATTTACCACGGCGGCCGTATGGTCGACCCAAAACTGATCGGCGGCCGGACGCCGGTTGGCCCAAGCGCGGTTGCCGCGCCGCGTGACGGTGCCGCGACGCCGGTTGCTCTGACTTCAGAGGAAGTGGAAGGCATGATCGGCAAGTTCGGCGAAGCCGTACGCCGCGCAATTCAGGCCGGCTTCGATGGCGTCGAAATCCACGGGGCGAATACCTATCTGATCCAGCAGTTCTACTCCCCGAACTCTAATCAGCGCGACGACGAGTGGGGTGGCAGCCGCGATAACCGCGCGAAATTCCCGCTGGCGGTGCTGGACATTACCCACAAGATGGTGCGCCAGTATGCGGACGACGCGTTCATCGTTGGCTACCGCTTCTCACCGGAAGAGCTGGAAGTCCCCGGCATTCGCTTCGAAGACACCCTGTATCTGCTGGAAAAACTGGCCGCTCGTGGGGTGGATTATCTGCACTTCTCCCTTGGCGCCGCCCTGCGTCCTTCTATCGTCGATACTCAGGACCCGACGCCACTAATCGAAAAATACTGCGCCATGCGCTCTGACACGCTGGCGCAGGTACCGGTGATGGGCGTTGGCGGCGTGGTGAATGCCACGGATGTGAATGAAGCGCTGGATCACGGTTACGACCTGATAGCCGTTGGTCGCGCCACCATCGCCTATCCAGACTGGACCGATCGCATCGCGGCGGGCGAAAGCCTGGAGCTGTTTATGGACAGTACCCGACGCGAAGAACTGAGCATCCCTGAACCGCTGTGGCGCTTCTCGCTGGTGGAAGCGATGATCCGCGACATGAGCATGGGCGAATCTAAATTCAAACCGGGCACCTTTATTGAAAAAGTGCAGGACGATGCTAACGAACTGGTGATTAACGTCAGCCTCGAAACCGATCGCATCGCCGATATCGAACTGGCCTCCGGCCCGAGTGAAGACGTCGAGTTTGTCACCAGCTTCGAAGAGATCCGTACCCGTATTCTGGATGCCAATACCCCGCACGTGGATGCTATCACCGGCGCAACCAGCCAGAGCGAGGCGGTGAAAAAAGCGGTCTCGAAGGCGATGCTCAAATCCAGCAAAGCGCTGGCGGCAGAAGAGGGCGCTGACCCGAATGAGACTAAAAGCGTGGACGTGGTGGTGGTCGGCAGCGGCGGTGCCGGTCTGGCGGCGGCGATTCAGGCTCACGACGAAGGCGCGAGCGTGCTGATCGTTGAGAAAATGCCGACTATTGGCGGGAACACCATTAAAGCCTCTGCCGGGATGAACGCGGCTGAGACCCGCTTCCAGCGCGTGAAGGGCATTCAGGACAGCAAAGAGCTGTTCTACCAGGAAAGCCTGAAAGGCGGTGGCAATAAGAACAACCCTGAACTGCTGCGTCGCTTTGTCGAGAACGCGCCGCAGGCCATCGAATGGCTGGCAACGCGCGGCATTATGCTGAACGACATCACCACCACCGGCGGGATGAGCATCGACCGTACGCACCGTCCGAAAGACGGTTCCGCGGTGGGCGGATATCTGATTAGCGGCCTGGTGCGCAATGTCAACAAACGCAACATCGAGGTGATGCAGGATACCTCCGTGAGCGACATCATCTTCGAAAACGGCGAAGTGACCGGCGTGCGTCTGACCACCGAAGAGAACGAAACCCTCACCGTGGCAACCAAAAGCGTAATTGTCGCGACGGGCGGCTTCAGCGCCAACAGCCAGATGGTGGTGAAATACCGTCCGGACCTGGAAGGGTTCGTGACGACTAACCACAAAGGCGCAACCGGCGGCGGTATCGCACTGCTGGAGCGTATTGGCGCAGGCACCGTCGATATGGGCGAAATCCAGATCCACCCAACCGTTGAGCAGAAAACGTCGTACCTGATTTCCGAATCCATCCGCGGCGGCGGGGCGATTCTGGTAAACCAGCAGGGCAACCGCTTCTATAACGAAATGTCGACCCGCGACAAAGTCTCGGCGCAAATCATCGCGCTGCCGGAGAAATACGCTTACATCGTCTTTGACGAGCATGTTCGCGCCAAAAACAAAGCCGCGGATGAGTACATCGCGAAAGGGTTTGTCACCAGCGCCAGCTCGCCAAAAGCCCTGGCGGAAGCGCTGGGGATGGATCACCACCAGTTCCTGGCAACGCTGGAACGCTACAACGGCTTTGTGGAAAAACAGCATGACGATGATTTTGGCCGCACCACCGCGCTGCGTGCGCCTATCAACGAAGGGCCGTTCTATGCCATTCAGATTGCGCCGGGCGTGCACCACACCATGGGCGGTGTGACCATCAATACAGAAACCTGCGTGCTGGACAGCAACCACAACGTATTGCCGGGAGCGTTTGCTGCGGGTGAGGTTGTCGGGGGTATCCACGGCGGTAACCGCATCGGTGGTAATGCGGTGGCAGATATCATTATTTTTGGTACGCTTGCCGGACATCAGGCGGCTATGCGTTCGAAAACACGGTAAGGCTCCTGTTTCCCCGGCGGCGCGGTGCTTGCCGGGGCTACATCTGAGGACTTATGCAATGCCTGATAGCCATCGCGTTTACAGCTACAACGCCGTTCTGATGGGCTCGCCCATCCTCCTGAAACTCTTCTCCCATGACGAAGCCCTCGCGTCCCGCGTGTTTCGCCTGATCAAACAGTACGAAGATCTCCTCACCGTCAACCGTGCGGATTCGCAGGTGATGGATGTCAACCATGCTGCCGGTCAGCATCCGGTTGTCGTCAGTCGCCCGGTGTTTGACCTGATCCGCTGCGCGAAAGCGGCCAGCCTGTCTACAGACAGTGCGTTCAACCTGGCGATAGGTCCGCTGGTCAAACGCTGGAAAATTGGCTTTAAGGGGGACGCTGTACCGCCCGCGGACGAGATCGCCGCCTTGCTGAGTATCACGGATCCTGCGAACGTGGTACTGGATGACGCCAACAGCAGCGTGTTTCTTACACGCCAGGGAATGGAGATCGATCTGGGGGCTATCGCCAAAGGTTATATCGCCGACAGGGTGCGGGATCACCTGCATAAAGAGGGCGTTGAACTTGGGCTGATCAACCTTGGCGGCAACGTTCAGACGTTAGGCTCGCCGGAGGGCGGCTGGCGCGTCGGCCTGAAAAAACCGTTCGCCGGTGACGCGCTGATTGGCGCTATGACGGTAGAGAACCGGTCGGTGGTAACGTCAGGCACCTATGAGCGCTATTTCGAGCAGAACGGCAAACGTTATCACCACATACTTGACCCGCGCACCGGCTACCCGCTGGATAACGAACTGGACAGCGTGACGATTATTTCGCAGGATTCCCTCGACGGCGATATCTGGACCACGCTGATCTACGGCATGGGTGTGGAAAAGGGCTGCGCCGCGCTGCGTTCGCGCCCCGATATTGAAGCCATTTTTGTCACCAAAACAAAAGAAGTGGTGATCTCCTCGATGCACCACTTCCGTTTTACCCTTCTGGACGACAGCTACCGAATTACTGGCAGTACTGTTTGAGCAGGCCGACCTGTTCCGGCTGCAAACGGTAGCGATATACCGGTCGACCGGTGGCGCCGTAGTGAATGCTGGTGAACAGGATATTGATTTGCGCCAGCCAGATCAGGTATTTGCGGCAGGAGACGCGGGAAATGTTGACCGCATTCGCCAGATCGTCGGTGGAAAATTCTATCTCCGGATGGCTGTCGATCCACTGGCAAATGGTGCGCAGCGTCTGCGGCGTTAAGCCTTTCGGTAATTTTTTGCTGTCGGCCAGCTCCGGCGCGCCGCCGTGAATCAGCTTGTCGACGTCGGCCTGTTCATAATACTGATGCGAGCCCATCAGACTGCGCTTTGCCTTCCAGCCGTTCAGCGCCTCTTCAAAACGCGGGAACTGGAACGGTTTAATCAGGTAATCCACCACGCCATAGTGCATCGACGTCTGGATCGTTGCGGCGTCGGAGGCTGACGAAATCATGATAACGTCAATCGGGCGGCCCGATGCCCGGATGATGGGCAATAGATCCAGCCCGTTATCCTGCTGCATATAGACATCCAGCAGCACCAGATCGATCGGCTGGCCTGGGTTTGCGATCAATGCTTCGGCCTGGTTGAGCGTGGAAGCGACGCCGCAGCAGTTAAAACCCTCAACGCGGTTAACATACAGACGGTTGAGGTCGGCTACCATGGCGTCATCATCGACAATTAATACATTTATCACGCGATATTCCTCTCGCTATCCCAGGGGATCTGAACAAAAAATTGGGTAAATACGCCAGGCTCCGACTCGACGGTAATATCTCCGCCCAGGTTCTGGATCTGCTGACGTGCAAGGAACAGCCCAACGCCACGGTTTTCACCTTTTGTTGAGTAGCCCTTCGTAAAAATAGCCTCCAGCCGCTCGGGATCAATGCCGGGACCGTCATCGCTGACCTCACCGCTCAGCCAGCCGTTCTGATAATGCAGCAGCAGGCCGATCTCGCCTTCCGGCTGACCTTCCATCGCATCCAGGGCATTTTCGATTAAATTGCCCAGCACGGTGATCAGAACCGCAACCTGCTCTTCATTGCTGGTGTCAGGAAGCTGACTCTCCTCGGCCAGCGTCAGGGTCACTCCCGCCTCTTTGGCGCGGTTGATTTTACCCAGCAGGAAACCCGCAATGACCGGCGATTTAACCTTGCGCTGTATCGCGCCGATATCCGTCTGATAATTCTGTGCGGTCTGGATGATGTACTCTTCCAGCTTATCGTAGCGCTTCATGTGCAGCAGGCCGAGGATCACGTGTAGCTTGTTCATAAACTCATGCGTATGTGAGCGCAGGGCATCAACATAGTTGACCATACCATCGATACGCTGCATTAACTGGCTGATTTCGGTCTTATCGCGGAAGGTGCTGATTGCCCCGATGACCTGATTCTGGCTTTTCACGGGGACCATGTTGCACAGCAGTAGCCGTCCGTTACAGCCGATCTCCTGATCCTGACGAGCAATGCCGGTTTTCGCCACTTCCCGCAGGCTGACCAGCAATGGTTCGCCGCTGCTCTCGGAGTGCTCACCCGAGCTCAGGAGCAAAATTTCTCTGGCGGTGTGGTTAATCATCGTCACGCGCCCGTGCATATCAACAGCCATCACGCCTTCGCGCAGGGACTGCAACATGGCCTGGCGCTGCTCAAAGAGGGCGGAGATCTCGTAAGGCTCCAGCCCGAAGAGAATACGTTTCAGAACCCGGACCAGACCCCATATCGCCACTGAGCTCATCAGAACGCTGAATAAGATGGTCCACACGGCATTGAGCCGACCGCGGGCAATCTGATCTTCAACTTTATTCAGCGAAATACCCACCACGACCACGCCGATCTGGTCGTGCCGATCGTCATAAACGGGCGTAAAAACGCGCAGTGCTTCCGCGAGTGCGCCGCGGTTCACGGAGACATTCTCTTTCCCTTCGAGGGCGGGCGTCAGATCGTCGCCAATAAAATGCAAACCTAACAGCGCTTCGTTTGGATGAGAATAGCGGATCCCACGCAGGTCGGTAACCACGGTAAACAGCAGGTCGTTGCGCTTCGTCACCGCCTGGGCAATCGGCTGGATGATGCCGGCCTGCGGCGATTCCATCAGGCCACGCTTGATCTCCGGGCTGTCGGCCAGCGTTCGGGCGATACCCAGCGCAGTATCTTTCACGTCATCGCGCGTGGCACGGGTGATCTGCACAGAGTACAGCGCGAAGACCACCAGCAGCACAGAACCGATAATGGCGCACACCATCAGCGTAACCAGCGTATTCAGCTTCATAGGGCGCTTGCGCGTCGGGGGGAAGGGCTGCAAATCGCTCATTAACACTCCGCGATGAAAAAGAAAGGGCTAATTATCGCTGATGACGGGCATTTCATAAAGCCATGTAAAGAGAGGCGTTTCGTGAGCCTTCTCTCATGTGACCTGTATAAAACACTTTATAGTGTGGGGGTACTCATAATAAGGAGGCAGTTTATGAGCATTATGCTTACCGGTACGGCCAGGGAAAGACGGCATGCCAGCACGATGAACATCGACAGATTATCTACGCTGGATATGCTTAATGTCATACACCAGGATGACGCACAAATCTCTTCTGCACTTACCCCTCACTTAAGTATGCTGGCTCGCGTGGTGGATAACGCGGCGGCGACGCTTAGTCACGGCGGACGTCTGGTGCTGATCGGCGCAGGCGCGTCCGGAGGCGTGGCGAAGCAGGCGGCAGAAGCGTTCGCGCCGGGAAAACATCCGGTCATTGCGATGACAGCAGGCGATAACGCCGGAAGCTACGCGCGCGGCGTTGCCGACCTTCAGACGATAAAATTCGGCGAGCACGACATGATGCTGGCGCTGTCCGTCAGCGGCAAAACGCCATGGGTTTGGGGCGCGATGCGTCATGCGTGGTCTCTGGGCTCAACGGTCGCGCTCATTACGGAGGATGCGCAAAGTGAAGCGGCGCAGCTGGCGAGCATGGTTATTGCCCCCGATCTGGGCGCGGATGTGGTTGCCGGGTATACCAACGCCAAAGCGGGCATTGCGCAAAGCATGATAATGCATATGGTCACCACCGGTCTGGCGATACGGACAGGACGGGTGTACAGCAACCTGCGTGTTGATCTGGAGGCAAGCAATACCAGATGGGCCGAGCGACAAATTGCCATTGTAATGGAAGCGGGGGGATGCTCCCGGGCGCAGGCGAAGGCGGCGCTGGAAAGCTGTAACCATCAGTGTAAAACGGCGGTGCTTATGGTGCTGACGGGTATGGATGCCTGGAAAGCGCATGAATTACTGGCACAGAATAACGGGTTTGTTCGCCTGGCCTTGCAGGAAGCGCCGTAATATTTCAGCGTCAAATAAAAAAAGCCCGCGTTGCGGGCTTTGCTATTTATGGGGATCAGAACTGGTAGATCATACCGATGCCAACGATGTCATCGGTTGCAATACCGTTGTCACTGTAGAAGGCATCATCTTCGTCCAGCAGGTTGATTTTATAATCAACGTAGGTGGAGAAGTTCTTGTTGAAGCTGTAGGTCATGCCCACGTCGATGTAGTTAACCAGATCCTGGTCTACATAGTCATAACCATTGCCTGGATGATAATCGTTACCACCCAAATCGATGCCTTTTGAATAGACCCACGCCAGGGATGGACGCAGACCGAAGTCAAACTGGTACTGCGCTACGGCTTCAAAGTTCTGAGTTTTGTTGGCGATGCCATCGTTGCCGTACGGAGTCATGTTGCGGGTTTCCGCATACATCATTGCCAGGTAGACATCATTCGCATCGTATTTTGCACCGATTGTCCACGCTTCCGCACGTTCACCGCCAGCATATTTGCTGAAGCGATTATAGGTACCTGCGCCGTAAGCAACCTGGTCGTTGGTACGGTCAGACGATGAATAAGCGGCACCCAGCGACAGACCGAAATCGAAGTCATAGGTAGTTGACATACCGAAGCCGTCGCCGTTCTGGAAACGAACATCATCATGGCCGTTTTTGGTGCCTTCCTGATTTTCGTTTGCGTTAGCGCCTTCATTAGCACCCTGATATTGCAGTGCAAAGTTCAGGCCGTTAACCAGACCGAAGAAGTCATTATTACGGTAGGTCGCCACACCGTTAGTACGGCCAACCATATAGTTGTCGGTCCAGGTATAGGAGTCGCCACCAAATACTGGCAGCATATCGGTCCAGGCTTCAACGTCATACACGACGCCGTAATTACGGCCGTAATCGAATGAGCCATATTCGCCGTATTTCAGGCCAGCAAAGGCCAGACGGTTAAAAGAGGTGTCGCCTGCGCCTTCGGTATCGTTAGCGTAGGTTTTATATTCCCACTGGCCGTAACCAATAAGATCGTTATTAATTTGTGTTTCGCCTTTGAAACCAATCTGGACATAGGTTTCATCGCCGTCGTCGCCTGGGTTGTCGGAGAAGGTATGACGTGCATCAACTTTACCGTACAGGTCAACTTTGTTGCCGTCTTTGTTATACATTTCCGCCGCATTTGCTGCGCCAGCCATTAATAACGCGGGTACGAGAATTGCCAGAACTTTTCTTTTCATTATATATTCCCTTTAAATATAAATTGTCTGAATATATGTAATTACCCTCCGTAACTACATGGCTGATACTATTCTATGGATTATTATTTAGGTTCAAAAATAAATGTAATTAAACTGGTAAAAATATTACAAAATATTTCTTTTTATCTCTTTATTTTTCGCGTGAATTAATTCATTGAAAATATAGCGGGTAATTATTATTAAGTATTTCTAAATTCTATTTATTTAGGGTTTTGATTCGGGTGTATTATAATTCACTCTCTTTTGAGCAACAGGATGGGATGATGGAACTTGCGCAGTGGCAGCACCGTTTTGAGCGCTGGCTCGACGAAAATCATTTTACTGATGATGCGGCGCACGATATCGCCCATTTTCGCCGCGTCTGGATGACGGCGCAGACCATTATGGCTGACGGGGATTGCGATCCGCTGGTTGTGCTGACCGCATGCTACTTCCATGACATTGTCAGCCTGCCGAAAAATCACCCGCAGCGTAGTCACTCCTCGCGGCTGGCAGCGCGAGAAACGCGCCAGATCCTGAGCCGCGATTTTCCTGATTTTCCGCCCGATCGGTATGCGGCCGTTGAGCATGCCATTGAAGCGCACAGCTTCAGTGCCGGTATCGCGCCGCAAAGCCCGGAGGCCAAAACGGTCCAGGATGCCGACCGGCTGGAGGCGTTAGGCGCCATCGGCCTTGCGCGCGTCTTTGCCGTGTCCGGTGCGCTGGGCACCGCGTTGTTTGATGCCGACGACCCGTTTGCCGGGGCGCGTGCGCTGGATGATAAAGCTTTCGCGCTCGATCACTTTCAGACCAAACTCCTGCGCCTGCCGGACACCATGCAAACCGCACGGGGACGCGAACTTGCGCGTCACAATGCCGATTTCCTGATCCAGTTTATGGCGAAGCTGAGTGCCGAATTACAGGGCGATTACCTCGGAACCGACAGCCAGATATTGACCCATTTCCGTCGCAGTGTGCGATCCTGAACTGTGGTACTCTGTTTTCTGTCTTTATTGTCCGGTTAAGAGAATGCAGGAAAATCGATCAGTGACTGTGCCCGCGCCTGAGCGGGTTGAGAAATCAACGGCAGCCGTGCAGGCACTCCTGCGTCAGCTGCTGGAAATGTATGATGCTAAAACGCTGGCAAACCAGCTGGTGGCACATGGCGAGAGCCACTGGAGCCCGGCAATACTCAAGCGGCTGCTGATAAGCGACAGGGCAGGGCACCGCCTGAGCGACGGCGAGTTCTGTTATCTGCGTAACCTGCTGCCGCACCCGCCTGCTGCGCATCCGAATTATGCCTTTCGCTTTATCGATCTCTTTGCCGGTATTGGCGGCATTCGCCATGGCTTTGAAGCTATTGGCGGGCAGTGCGTGTTCACCAGTGAATGGAACAAACATGCCGTCCGCACCTATAAGGCGAACTGGTACTGCGACCCCGACGAGCACCAGTTCAATGCCGACATCCGCGACGTCACCCTGAGCCACAAAACCGGCGTCAGCGACGAAGAAGCCGCTGAGCACATTCGCAACACCATTCCGGCGCACGATGTGCTGCTGGCAGGCTTCCCGTGTCAGCCGTTCTCACTGGCTGGCGTGTCGAAAAAGAACGCGCTGGGACGTGCGCACGGCTTTGCCTGTGATACGCAGGGCACACTGTTCTTTGATGTTGCCCGGATTATTGATGCCCGCCGCCCGGCAATTTTTGTGCTGGAGAACGTCAAGAATTTAAAGAGTCATGACGGCGGCAAAACCTTCCGCATTATCATGCAAACGCTGGATGAACTGGGTTACGACGTGGCGGATGCAGAGGACATGGGGCCGGACGATCCGAAAATTATCGACGGCAAATACTTCCTGCCACAGCACCGCGAACGCATCGTGCTGGTGGGATTCCGCCGCGATCTCAATCTGAAAGGCGATTTTACGCTGCGCGATTTGCCCTCGCTGTATCCGGCGCGCCGTCCGACAGTGGCCGATCTGCTGGAGCCCGCCGTCGATGCGAAATTCATTCTGACGCCAGTGCTGTGGAAATACCTCTATCGCTATGCCAAAAAGCATCAGGCCAAAGGCAATGGCTTTGGGTTTGGCATGGTCAATCCGCTTAATCCTGACAGCGTGACGCGTACGCTGTCGGCGCGCTATTACAAAGATGGCGCGGAAATTCTTATCGATCGGGGCTGGGATAAGGCGCTGGGCGAAAAAGATTTCGACGACCCTCAGAATCAACAGCACCGACCGCGGCGCTTAACGCCGCGCGAGTGCGCCCGCTTAATGGGCTTTGAGGCGCCGCAGGGCTACAGTTTTCGCATTCCGGTGTCGGATACACAAGCCTATCGTCAGTTTGGCAACTCGGTGGTGGTGCCAGCCTTTGCCGCCGTCGCAAAACTGCTGGCCTCACGCATCAGCAAGGCCGTTCAGCTGCGTCAGAGTGAGGCCGTCAATGGCGGACGTTCACAATAAGGCCACGCGCAGTAAAAACATGCGTGCCATCGGCACGCGTGATACCGCGATCGAAAAAAGGATCGCTGGCCTCCTGACCTCCATCGGGTTTGAATTCAGGGTTCAGGATGCCACGCTTGCCGGGCGTCCTGATTTCGTGATCGATGCGTATCAATGCATCATCTTTACCCACGGCTGTTTCTGGCATCATCACGACTGCTATCTGTTTAAAGTCCCGGCGACACGCACCGACTTCTGGCTGGAGAAGATTGGCAGGAACGTCGAGCGTGATAAACGCGATGTTTCGCAGCTTTACGCCCAAGGCTGGCGGGTGCTGATTGTCTGGGAGTGCGCACTGCGCGGAAGAATGAAGCTGAATGACGTGGAACTGACGGAGCGGCTGGAAGAGTGGATCTGCGGCGGCGGTCAGGCCGCGCAGATCGATACCCAGGGCATTCACCCGATCACGGTTTCTCCACCTCACACGCCGTGACAATCGGTTTCGCGGGCAGTAAATATTTACCCAGCGTGACCAGCACCACGGCAAAGACAATCACGCCCAGCGCCAGCCATTCAAT
Source organism: Enterobacter sp. CCUG 70166 (assembly GCF_020224095.1). NCBI lineage: Bacteria > Pseudomonadati > Pseudomonadota > Gammaproteobacteria > Enterobacterales > Enterobacteriaceae > Enterobacter > Enterobacter sp. CCUG 70166. Next base: position 34,632 of record NZ_NRIQ01000017.1, on the reverse strand, counting down.
CGTCGACAGCACTTCGCCCGCAAAACCGGTACCCAGCAGCACGGCAACCACCGGGTTAACGTAGGCGTAGCTGGTGGCAACCGCCGGTGAGACGTTGCGGATCAGGTACATATAGGCGTTGATGGCAATAATCGAGCCAAACAGGGCCAGATACCCGACGGCCAGGAAACCTGAGAGATCTGGCATTGCCGTCAGTTTTTCACCCGTCAACGCCGAGGCAATCAGCAGCACGATGCCTGCCGCGAGCATTTCAATGGCACCCGCCATCATCCCGGAGGGCAGCTCAATGCGGGAGCCGTAGACCGAGCCGAAGGCCCAGCTCATCGAGCCGATCATGATCATAACGGCAGCCCAGGGGTTTCCGCTCAGGTTTCCGCCGCTGTTCAGCATGATAATACCTACAAGCCCAATCGCGATGCCCAGCCATTCGAGCTTACGGGTGCGGATCCCGAACAGACGACTAAAGCAGAGCGTAAACAGCGGCACGGTCGCGACGACCACGGCGGCGATGCCCGACGGCACGCTCTGGTGTTCGGCGACGGTTACTGCGCCATTGCCCACCGCCAGCAGCAGCAGGCCAATCAGGGCGGCGTTAAGCAGGGGACGCAGCGGCGGTAGCTTGTGGCCGCGCAGCAATAAAAACGCCATCAGCAGCACGCCAGCCGTAAGGAAACGAATACCGGCCATCATCAGCGGGGGCCAGCTTTCCACGCCAATACGAATGACAAAGTAGGTGGATCCCCAGATGATATACAGGGAAAAAAGTGCTCCAATGAGCGGTAATAAATGCCGAAAACGCATAGTCCCTCACGACGAAATAAAAAGTTCGCTCATAGTTAACGCCAAAACTATCGGGCTGGCGAGTGCTTTAATTGTGTTGTTAATGTGAAATTTTTGTTGACGTGAGGTGCCTGTTTCCGGGCGGTGAGTTTTGTTCCATACTATTCACTTAATTAGCAAAAAAAGAAGGATAGAGATTTTGGCAGGAAGTAGCTTATTAACATTACTGGACGATATCGCCACCTTGCTGGATGACATTTCAGTCATGGGGAAACTGGCGGCGAAAAAAACCGCCGGGGTACTGGGGGATGACTTGTCACTTAACGCGCAGCAGGTCAGCGGCGTGCGGGCGAACCGTGAGCTGCCGGTGGTGTGGGGCGTAGCGAAAGGGTCCTTTATTAACAAGGTGATCCTTGTTCCGCTGGCGCTTCTCATTAGCGCCTTTATACCCTGGGCCATTACGCCATTGCTGATGATTGGCGGGGCGTTCCTGTGCTTCGAGGGTGCCGAAAAAGTGTTGCATATGTTTGCCGCACGCAAAGAGAAAGACACCCCGGAAATGCGTCAGCAGCGTCTGGAAGCGCTGGCCGCGCAGGATCCAAAAACGTTCGAGCGCGATAAGGTCAAAGGTGCGATCCGTACTGACTTCATCCTTTCGGCCGAGATTGTGGCGATTACGCTTGGGATCGTATCCGAAGCACCGCTGATGAATCAGGTCATGGTGCTTTCGTTGATTGCCATTCTTGTAACGGTTGGGGTGTATGGGCTGGTCGGTCTGATCGTCAAGCTGGATGATATCGGCTTCTGGCTGGAAAAAAAATCCAGCGCCATTGCCCGCGTTATCGGCAAAAGCCTGCTGGTGCTGGCGCCGTGGCTGATGAAAAGTTTGTCGATAGTGGGAACTCTGGCGATGTTCCTGGTCGGCGGCGGTATTATCGTGCACGGCGTTGCTTCGCTGCATCATGCAATTGAACATCTGGCGTGGGGACATGGTTCGGTGATCGCCGCCATTCTGCCGACGCTGCTTAACCTTGTGTTGGGCTTTATCGTAGGTGTCATTGTGGTGGCAGTGGTCAAGCTGGTAGAAAAAGTACGCGGAAAATCGCATTAATTTTTGCTGACCCCGGATGCAAAAAGACCATTCCTCGTCTAAATTGAAAACGTTTCACCCTGATACAGGAGGCAGGTATGGTCTTTTTGGTCAGTGATGAAGTTAAGCCAAAGAATGGTGGTCCATGCATGATTGTCACCGGTTATTCCAGTGGAATGGTGGAGTGTCGGTGGCATGACGGATATGGCATTAAGCGGGAGGCTTTTCGTGAAGATGAGCTTCAGCCTGGTGATAAAAGGCAAAAACGCGATAAGGCTTAATCACACAACGCCCGGCCTTGCCGGGCGTTTTTACTGGCAGAAGACTTATCATATCGGATGGTGAGCGACACTCAGGGAGTGCGTGTGCAGCACAATACCTTTGTTGTAAAACAATCTTTTTTGCAGTGGCTGCATAAGCGTAGCAATCCCCGTTTGGTTGTTAACCTCTGTTTTATCGTTGTCCTGATCTTTTCCACCCTCCTGACCTGGCGCGAAGTTGTGGTACTGGAAGATGCCTATATCTCCAGTCAGCGTAACCATCTGGAAACGGTTGCCAGTGCGCTGGACAGACAACTCCAGTTCAGCGTCGATAAAATGCTGTTTTTTCGCCACAGCATGCGTGATGCGCTGGAAACGCCGCTGGCGTTTGGCGTGCTGCATGATGCGGTAAAGCGTTTTGCCCGTTTGCGCGCATCCCCCACCTGGCAAATTGAGGTTGATAAACAGCGCACATTGCCGATCAACGGTGTGTCGGATGCCTTCGTTGAAAAGACCACCCTTCTGAATCGCGATGATGAGTTTCTTGATAATGAACTGTCCGCCGCGCTTGAAGTGGGGTATTTATTGCGTCTGGCATCCAGTTCTTCCGGCAACGAAGAGCGCGTGATTTATGTCTCTCGCGCCGGATTCTTTCTGGAAACGGATACGCCGGAAAATGCCAGCGATATCGTGCAGCGTTACTACCATCTGGTCACTCAGCCCTGGTTTACCCAACAGTCCGAGCGTGAGAACCGTGCGCGTGCCGTGCGCTGGTTTATCTCGCCTCCTTCCTCCTTTGTGGGCAAAAAGCCGCTGATCACCGCCAGTGTGCCTGTTTATTACAATCACGTCTGGTATGGTGTGGTGGCGATGGATTTCACCTTTGCCACCCTGCGTCGTCTGCTGGTGGAGGCCGTAGGCGATAACCCGGAAGGGGAATACCAGCTGTATGACAGTCGTCTCACCCTGCTTGCGACGTCTGGATCATCTGCTGCGGACGTTAATTATTTTGACGCGCCCGAACTAGCGCAGATAGCGCACGCAGTAGAATCGGATTCCGAAGGCGGCATTCGCCTGGGGAGTCGTTTTGTCAGCTGGGAGCGTCTCGACCACTTTGATGGCATCGTCCTGCGCGTGCACACCCTGGAAGAAGGGGTGCGCGGCGATTTCGGCAGCATCAGTATTGTGCTGGCATTGCTTTGGGCGCTGTTCACCGCGATGCTGCTCATCTCATGGCTGGTGATCCGGCGCATGGTCAGTAATATGTATTCGTTGCAGAATTCGCTGCAATGGCAGGCCTGGCACGACCCTCTGACCCGGTTGAATAATCGTGGGGCGCTGTTTGAGCGGGCGAAAATACTGGCGAAGCAGTGTGAACAGCAGGCGCTGCCTTTCTCTGTCATCCAGATCGATCTTGACTGCTTTAAGAGCATTAATGACCGGTTCGGGCACCAGGCGGGTGATAAGGTGTTGTCCCATGCTGCGGGGCTGATTGCCAGTACCCTGCGCACTAAAGATATTGCCGGGCGCGTCGGCGGCGAAGAGTTCTGTGTGGTACTGCCCGGCATGACGCTTGAAGAGGCGGCGGAAGTTGCAGAGCAGATCCGTGAGCGTATCGACAGCAAAGAGATCCTGATTAAGAAAAGTACTACCCTGCGCGTGAGCGCGTCGTTTGGCGTCTCTGGCGCGCAGGAGAAGGGCAATTATCACTTCGAAAATCTGCAATCCACCGCCGATGCGCGTCTGTATGAGGCGAAACAGCGCGGGCGTAACCGGGTCATCTGGCAGGATCACGTTAAAAAGTAATCAAGCCCCTCGCGCCAGCCGGCCGGTCCGGTGTGCTGAGTGCGATAAACCCGTGTGGGATCGTTGTTCTTAAGGCTGACCCCCTCCCGGTTGAAGCCTTTCACTACCACGGCGAAGGCTACGCTGTCCAGCAGAGGGGCATCATTGGGGCCGTCGCCCAGGCCCAGCGTTGTCGGGTCAAATCCGTCGTGCAGGTGATACTGTTCCACAAGCCAGTGCACCGCCACGTCTTTGCCACAGCTCGTGTCCAGAATATGCCAGAAGCGAGCACCCGGGACGATCTTCAGCCCCTGCCGGGCCAGTTCGGCTGCGAAGCGTTTCATTTGTTCATCACTGTCACGCCAGATCAGCGTCACGGAAGCCTCGTGTTTACGTGCAAGCGCTGCACGGGGACGGCTTAGCCCGGTCCATTCGGCGACCACGCGCTCATCCACATCGTCGAAGGTGGTGAATTTCAGATGCATCTCCTGGCGTACCCGGGCAATAAACTGCCGGATATCGTCATGCTTCTTTTCTGAGATGAACCGTGCGGCGTTTTCCCACCGTACGTCAGGCTGGATCACCGCGCCGTTTTCCGCAATGTAGGGCAGCCCGCCAAGGCAAAGTTCCTGCTGGATGTCACGCATTTCGGACGCGGTTTTGCTGCTGCACAGAATGACTGGTACCTGTTCATCCTGTAATCTCTTCAGCCAGGAAGCGGCAGGCTGCCAGTCGAGAGTGTGAAAATCCAGCAGCGTACCGTCGAGATCGGTAAAGACGAGCAGAGTCTCCTTTAGCGAAGGCATAACGTCTCCTGAATAATGATGTTCATCTAAGAAAAGTCTTAAAAAAACTCAGCATTGATGTCCCGTTGAAGTGGAAACGATCCCGATAAACCCACACGCAGCGCATGTTTATACTCATAACCAAAATTCACATGTATAAAATATAATATTCGCTAAGAGAATATATGCTTGTAAGACAAATCTGTTGGGGATAATGTCTTACCTGCATCAGATTTCCTGGTGTAACGAATTTACAAGTGCTTCTTGCATAAGCAAGTTTGATCCCGGTCATCCCCATGACCGGGATTTTTTTCGCCTTAGCGGTTCGTTTCCGAGACACTAAAGTCATGGATATCCAGCTCGAATGCTTCAGCCAGTTCACGGTAGGTATGGTAATCACGACCATTGACCACGACACGGTCTGAATTATCCTCCGCGCGATGAACTTCGGACTCACTGATTTCATTAATGGCGGCAAGCAGGGCATCGACATCCACTTCCACCTCACGCTTAATGGTGTCGCTGTACTCTTTGTCAGTCTTCATGGCGGGCTCCTCATTTAACCGTCTCAACAGCTAAGTATAGACCGCACACAAAAACGCCATTCGCGTCAGGCGGCGATGCCAGCCAGGGTAATTTGTTCTACACTGGCTCAAAACCACAGGAGGAATGTATGAAGGTCAACGATCGGGTAACCGTCAAAACGGACGGTGGGCCGCGCCGCCCGGGCGTGGTGCTGGCAATAGAAGAGTTTAATGAAGGCACAATGTATCTGGTGTCGCTGGAAGATTACCCGCTCGGCATCTGGTTCTTCAACGAACTGGGGCACCCGGATGGGATCTTTGTGGAAACGGCGGAATAGGGCGGCGTCGGGGGCGTCTTCTCCCCGGCCCGGCTGCTGAAAAGCAAAATCTCTGGCCAGGCCAGAGATCAAGGTAGGGTACAACATGGCCGTGCAAATTAGCGCATATTAACGAAAATCCCATTCGTCACATTATCTGTCAGGCGTACGACATGGTATATCACTTGCTTATTATGCGTTTTAATTTTCCTTTTAATATTTCCTTTGTGTGACGATACTGTTTTTGCCTTGATATTCATCTGGTCTGAGATCTGAATTGTCCCTTGTCCAGCCATCCACATTCTTAGCATACTTGATTCAGTTCTGCTTAATGATAGGGTGGGTAAGTTAACCGCCCCTACATTCTTAACTTCTTTATTCAAATAATCGCCTAGAATGTCATCAAGCGACTCTGGTTTAATCGATTTCGAACTGATTAATAAGTTTTTACGCACCAACAAATACTCATCGAAATGAATATTGGCGATCGCCATAAAAACAATAAACAGGGTTCTGGGATGCTGATTAATGATCTGCTTAATGTGCTGACTGTTAGCGGGGTCGTGAATGAAACAGTCCTCATTAATAAACACCACGCCGGGCTTGTGAGTCTCACAAGCGGCTGCGAGTTCTTCAACGGTGTGTGCATCGTTGATGTCTCTCTTTCTTACCCCTCTGCTTGCTAAGTACCCGGTTAACCCTAGCCGGGTGTAGCTGCATAAATCCATAATGATCGTTGACATGGCATACCCTCACTCAATGCGTAACGATAATTCACCACCTGCCTGAGAGCTCATAAACAGCCATACGGGATGGAAAAAATCTAATAAAACCTGTGAGCATGACAAAGACTTTCAGGCGAACTCACTATCCCGTAAAGTTACGTATAATTTGCCAGGAATCATCTTAAAGTAAAGTAAATATTAAGTATTGTGAGGTGGTTAGAAACATTTAAACCGCGTCAGATATATCCTGGTAGATGTTTTTCAAGATTATTTTTAGGAATATCCTCAGAAAGACATTGCAAACACTGCGGGTTATTATTTGCGTGGAAGTTCGCTGACAATATCCGCTAAGAGATTGAATATCTCGCTGAATAAATGCTCGCAGAAGGGGGCGATAAGTGGCATCAATAATGACATTAATAAAAGGCCAACCGTCAACGTCACCGGAAAGCCGATGACGAATACCGACAGCTGCGGGGCCATTCGGTTGAGTAAACCCAATGCGAGGTTAACGGTGAGCAACAGGGTTATGACAGGCAGCGCCAGCATCAGCCCGTTGAGGAAGATCAGCCCGGCAGCCCGCACCAGCGCCAGAAAAGCGTTACTGTTCACCGGGTTGTCGCCAATCGGCAGCGTGTGGAAGGTGTCCACCAGCATAGAGATGAGCCACAGGTGGCCGTTGAACGAGAGAAACAACAGCATCGCCAGCAGGTCGATAATACGCGCCAGCACGGGCATATTCAGATGGCTGCCCGGGTCAACGAACGTCGCGAAAGACAGACCCATCTGCAAACCGATCAGTTCGCCCGCCGTTCGTACCGCGGCGAAGGCGAGCTGCATCGTAAACCCGACCGCCACGCCAATCATCACCTGTTGCAGGGCAATCCATATCGCATTCGGGGAAAAAATCGGAATATCCACCGCCGGCAGGGAAGGGGCAACGATAATGGTGATAACCATGCCCAACCCAATTTTGATGCGTTTAGGCACCGACTTTTCACTGAGTATGGGGGCGGTGGAGATCAGCGCCATGATGCGCAGCATCGGCCAGAAATAGATCCCGAGCCACTGAACAAACTGATCGCTGGTGAATTGCAGCATCGTCCGTCAGCCGATGATGTAAGGCAGATTGGTGAACAGGTTGCGCATGTAGTCCAGCAGCAAATTGAGCATCCAGGGCCCGGCAACGATAATCGCCACGAAGACGGCGATGATCTTCGGGATGAACGACAGGGTCATTTCGTTAATCTGCGTGGCGGCCTGAAGAATACTGATAATCAGACCGGTTACCAGCGCAACCAGAAGCAGGGGCGCGGCGACGGCAATCGCGACTTTCATCGCTTCCGTGCCCATCATCATGACCGACTCAGGCGTCATTGCGCGCTCCTCAACTGTAGAAACTCTGCGCCAGCGAGCTGACCAGCAGCTGCCAGCCGTCGACCAGCACGAACAGCATGATCTTAAAGGGCAGGGCAATGGTTGCGGGCGGGACCATCATCATCCCGAGCGCCATCAGGACGCTGGCGATCACCAGGTCAATAATCAGGAACGGAATGAAAATGGTGAAGCCAATCTGGAACGCCGTTTTCAGCTCACTGGTCACATACGCTGGCAGCAGAATGCGCATCGGCACCGCTTCCGGTCCCTGTAACTCGCCCGTGTTAGCGAGACGGGCAAACAGGGCCAAATCCGCTTCGCGCGTCTGGCGAAGCATAAATTCACGTAATGGCTGAGCCCCCTTTTCCAGGGCAACCTGCATGGAAATTTTATCTTCGCTGAACGGCTGGTACGCCTCGGTGTAAATCTTGTCGATCACCGGCGACATAATGAAAAAGGTCAGGAACAGGGCTAAACCCAGCAGCACCTGATTGGGCGGCGCGGACGGCGTGCCGAGCGCATTTCGCAGCAGACCAAACACAATGATGATGCGGGTGAAACTGGTCATCATCAGCAGGATCGCCGGGATAAAGGTCAGCGAGGTGATGAACACCAGCGTCTGCACGGAGAGGGACCAGCTTTGTCCCCCGTTCGCCAGCGGCGTGGAAACCAGCCCCGGCAGCTGCGCATACACAGAAGGCGCGAACAGGCCCAGACCTGCCAGCGTAAGCAATAACAAACGGCGCATCAGGATCTCCCGGAACGCTTGAGCAAACTCTTCATAACGGACTGAAAATCCGCAGGGGCCTGGGCGTTAGCCTCCACCGTGACAGGCGCAGGGGGCAGCGTGTGAAGAACGTTAATGCTGGAGGCAGTCACGCCCAGCACCAGTCGCGCATCTTCCACTTCCACAATGACCACGCGCTCGCGTGGCCCGAGTGTGGTGCTGGCGCTGACCTTCAGTCCGCGCGTGCCGGCCGTTTTCCCCGCCAGCCCGAAACGCTTTGCCAGCCAGGCGGCGATAAGGATAAAGGCAATAATACCGAACAGCGCGCCGCTCACCTGAAGCAGCGGGGAGCCGGGTACGGCGGAGGGCGCGGACAGTGTTGCCTGGGTTTTCATACTTAACGGCTCAGGCGACGCATACGTTCGGAAGGGGTAATGATGTCGGTGATACGTACGCCGTATTTATCGGCCACCACCACTACTTCGCCCTGTGCAATCAGGTAGCCGTTGATCAGAATATCCAGTGGCTCACCCGCTAAACCGTCCAGGGCTACCACGGAACCCTGCGTCAGGCGCAGCAGCTCTTTAATAGTCATGCGGGTGCGGCCCAGCTCAACGGTCAGCTTGACCGGAATGTCCATAATCAGGTCGATGTCCTGTAACGTCCCGCTGACGTCGCCGCCGCCTAACTGCTGGAAGACCGCGTCTGCCGCGCTTTTCGTCGGCGTCGTTTTTTGCTCGTTTAACGCGTCAGCCCACAGATCGTCCAGTGCTCCGCTGTTTTCATCGGACGGATTGTTCATGTCACTCATTTGGGCTGTTCCTCATTCAGCGAATTCAAAATCGGGTTGATCAAGTGCTCAACGCGTAACGCATACTGGCCGTTAATTGTGCCGTACTGGCTTGTCAGCACGGGTACGCCATCCACATGGGCAATAATGCGGTCGGGTTTATCTATCGGCAAAACGTCGCCGGGTTGTAATTTCAGGATCTGCGATAACCGCATGGAGATGTCGGCAAAGTTAGCCACCAGCTCCAGCTGCGAGTGCTGAACCTGGCGCACCAGGTTCTCACGCCAGTTCTGATCTTCATGGCGTGAGTTCTCCAGCGGCGGGTTCACCAGCAGTTCGCGCAGCGGTTCAATCATGCTGAACGGCAGGCAGATGTTGAACTCGCCCGTCAGGTTGCCGATTTCGACGTGGAACGGGGTGTTCACCACGATGTCATTCGGTGAAGTGGTGATGTTGGTAAACTTCACCTGCATCTCGGAACGGACGTACTCCACTTCCAGAGGGTTAATCGCTTTCCACGCGTCGCTGTAGGATTCCAGCGCCAGCTTCAGCATGCGGTTGATAACGCGCTGTTCGGTATGGGTAAACTCGCGGCCTTCCACTTTGGTCGGGAAACGGCCATCGCCACCGAACAGGTTGTCCACTGCGATGAATACCAGGCTTGGCGAGAACACCACCAGGCCGGTACCGCGCAGCGGTTTCAGATGGATCAGGTTAAGGTTGGTTGGCACCGGCAGGTTGCGGGCAAACTCATGATACGGCTGAATGCGGATCGCACCGACGGTGATATCCGGGCTACGACGCAGCAGGTTAAACAGCCCCATTCGGAACTGACGTGCGAAACGTTCATTGATGATCTCCAGCGCCTGTAAACGCTCGCGCACCACGCGACGCTGGGTATTGGGATCGTAGGGACGAATATTATCGTCGCCGGTCAGACCCGGCTTCGGATCGTCACTCTTATCGCTGTCGCCATTGAGCAGCGCATCGATTTCTGCCTGAGAAAGAATACTGTCGCCCATGTCGTTACCGCAGAATGAAGGCTGTATACAGAACGTCAGTGACTTCCTGCTTAGGTTGGCCGTTGACCAGCGGGGTCGCCAGCGTCTGTTTGATCGCATCGACCAGCTTTTGCTTGCCCACATCGGTGGCGAGCGCGGAGGCATCCTGACGAGAAAACAGCAGCAGCAGACGGCTACGCACTTCTGGCAGGTAGTCGTTCAGACGTGCACGGGTCGCTTCATCTTTCAGACGCAGCGTAATGCCCACGTAAAGCACGCGATCCGCATCGCCGAGGTTCACGGTGAACGTATCCAGCGGGTAGAAGACCGGCGCCGGTGGAGGCGGCGCTTCAGCTTTGGCGGCTGCGCTGGAGGGTTCCTGCTGCATACGCCAGTAACTGTAGCCTGCGGTGGCGCAGGCCGCGAGGGTAATCAACACCAGCAGCGGGATCCAGATGGAACGCTTGCTTTTTTTGGTGATAGCGGAGTCTGTCATCTGATACGAGCTTCCTGTTTCGGTACAGCTTAATACGGTGATTATCCCGTGTCCGGCTTAGGTCAAAGCGTGGAAAAGACGGGGATAATCACGTTACCTCTGGCGTTTAGGCAAAGATGTCTACGGCACGGCTGCCGCGCGCGGCGGATTGCAGGGCGGCAGGGGCAGGCAATAACTCTTCGCTCTCCTCGTTAAACCCGCCATGCTGGCCTGAACGCGAAGCGTGCTGTTGTTGCCCGGATGAAGATTGCTGCTGCCCGGCAAAGCCTTCGCTGCTGACGCTGCTTTGGGAAAGCTGTATGCCGTTTTCCGCAAGCTGCGTGCGCAGGATCGGCAGGGCCGCTTCCAGCGCCGCACGAACGTGGCTGTGGGGCGAAACCATCTGCAACTGCGCCTGGTTGTCATCCAGCTTAAGCGAAATTTGCACCTGACCCAGATCTTCCGGGTGCAGGCGTAGCTCTGCGGTCTGTTGGCCCTGTCTGGTGAACAGGGTGATGTGCTGGCTTAGATTCTGCTGCCATTCGTGCGTGCCCAGCGGCTGGCTTAACACCGGCGCGGTCGCAACGGTAGCGGCAGGCTGGGGGGGTGCCAGGTGACTAACGATCGGGGCCAGCGTCGCGGTTGGGCTGGCGGCAGACGACGCCGTGCTCACTACGTCCTGCTTCTCCGCGACGGCGGCAACAGCTGGCGTAACGGCTGCCGTGGCGGGCAGCGACGTGTCGCTGTCCTGAACCGACGTTTTTTCCTGACCCGTTAACGCATGGCTAAGCGGCTGATGCTGGCCGTTGTCCGTCTGGGCTAGCGCAGAGGGGAGGGCGGCACGGGGGGCGACCTCCCCGGTGCTTGCTGGCTGCGTCGCCATTGGGGTGGTAGTCTGCTGGTGCGGTAACATCGCCATCAGCGCGCTTAACCCGGCCAGCTCCTCTTCTTCAGTCGTGGTCTCGCTATTTGCTTTCGCGTCCGTCCGGGTAAGCGCCTTCAGCGCATCCGTATTCGCTGCGGGTTTCAGGCCGGAGACGAGGCTTTGCAGGGAGACGGCGGTATCTTCATCAGTCAGGGTCTCCTGGCGGGAGAGCAGCTCGGCGATTTTGGCCTGGAGCGTGGTATCACCGTTTTTTTCCTGTGCCGCTGTCGACAGCTTGCTGCCCGCCGCTTTCAGATCGGCCAGCGTCAGCGGAGCATCTTTGCCTTTGCCGGTGGTCTCGGTCAGCGCGCCCGCCAGCAGAGAGAGAAAATCTTGCGCGCTCTCAGCGCCTTTTCCGGTCAGCGTGCCGCCGGACGGGTCGCTGTCGGTCATCAGCAGTTGTTGCAGTGTGATCATTCTGGTTTCCTCATTGATGCGCGCTGGGCAAACTCATCCATTTTTTTCTGATCCAGACGGTTTTCCGCCAGGGTCGAGGCTGCAATCTGCCGGTCCTGTAAGGTTTGCCAGGCCTGCAACCGCTGTTTTTTCTCGCGCCAGAAATTCAGCGCGGTATCGACTTTTTGCGTCCACTGGTTAAGCTGCTGGCGATGCTGCTCAATCGCCTTTTCCAGCGTCTGGATAAACTGCTGATAGTTAATCCAGCGCTGGCTACCAATGCCCTGCGTCATGTCGGTGTTAAGGTTGGTGCGATATTCATGCTGATAGTCGATTAACATCTTCAACTGTTCTTCAGCCTGCTGGCACCCGCGTCGCATTGCGCCAAGTTGCAATGCGGCATCATCAACTTCTTTTTCAGCCAGATCTTTCAGCGTTGATAACGCGCTGTTCTGCGCCATGACCTTCGCCCTCCACCTGTGTTACACCTGCGGGAAAATCAGCTCCAGTGCCTGGAGGGAATCTTCCCAGTCGGCGCGTTCAAAAATACCCTGTTGCAGAAATGCCTCCAGCTGCGGCCACAGGGCAATCGCTTTATCGAGCATCGGATCGCTGCCTTTGGCGTACGCCCCGACGCTTACCAGATCGCGGTTGCGCTGGAAGCTGGAGAGCAGTTGTTTGAAGTTACGCACGCGGGCGTAGTGTTGCTCGGTGATCAGGGCCGTCATCGCACGGCTGATCGACGCTTCAATATCAATCGCCGGGTAGTGCCCGGCTTCGGCCAGACGGCGCGACAGCACGATATGGCCGTCGAGGATCGCGCGCGCAGAATCGGCAATCGGGTCCTGCTGGTCATCGCCTTCGGTCAGTACCGTATAGAACGCGGTGATGGAGCCTCCGCCGCTGATGCCATTCCCCGCACGCTCAACCAACGCCGGGAGCTTGGCGAAGACCGACGGCGGGTAACCTTTGGTGGCGGGCGGCTCGCCGATGGCCAGCGCAATCTCACGCTGCGCCATCGCGTAGCGGGTCAGGGAGTCCATAATCAGCAGCACGTGTTGGCCCCGGTCGCGGAAATCTTCCGCGATTCGCGTGGCGTAGGCGGCACCCTGCATACGCAGCAGCGGCGATACGTCCGCCGGGGCGGCGATCACCACCGAGCGGGCGCGACCCTCCGCACCAAGAATGTTTTCGATGAAATCTTTGACTTCGCGACCACGCTCACCAATCAGGCCGACGACGATAACGTCCGCCTGGGTATAACGCGCCATCATGCCGAGCAGGACCGATTTACCCACGCCGGAGCCGGCAAACAGCCCCATACGCTGGCCGCGTCCCACGGTGAGCAGGGCGTTAATCGGCCGCACGCCGGTATCCAGTACGTGCTCAATTGGCGTGCGTTGCAGCGGGTTAAAGGGTTGGGTGATCAGCGCGCCGGTTTCGGTGGTATCAGGGGAGGGCAGGCCATCGAGCGGTTTGCCGCTCCCGTCCAGCACGCGGCCCAGCAGCGCCGGACCGAGCGGGAGCTGTTTGCCGCTTTGCAGGCCGTCACCGCTGATGTTTTTTGCGTAGACGCGGGCGCCGGGCAAAATCCCTTCCACTTCCTCAAGGGGCATCAGAAACAGTCGCTGGCCGTTAAACCCGACCACTTCACTTTCCACTTCACGCGTCTCACTCCCGTCCTGACGCTCAATCACGCAGGTGGCGCCGAGCGGAAGTTGCAGACCCGTGGCTTCCAGGACCAGACCGGTGGCACGCGTCAGGCGTCCATAACGACGAACGGATGGCAGCTGCGCCATCTTCGTTTCAAAATTATCGAGCGTGTTAAGCCAGCGCGTAAGGCGAGCGGTCATCAGACGACTCCCGGTGCCGCCAGGCGGCACAGTTCCTGCCAGCGGGTCGCGACACTGGCATCCAGATCGCCCTCATCCGCCGAGACCTTACAGCCTCCGTGATGGAGCGACGGATCGCCGCGCAGCCGCCAGCCGTGCAGGCTCAGCGTCGCGCCGAGGCTCTCTTCCACGCGCTGCAAATCATCAGGATGCACGCGCAGCTGCGGTTTGCCGCTGAACAGCGGCTCCTGCTGGAGCAGCCCCTGGATTTGCTTAATCAGCGCGGCGTTATCCACGACCGGCGTCTGGCCGATCACCTGACGGGCCGCCTCCAGCGCCATCTGCATCAGGCGCGAGGCAATCACGCTGTCGAGCGCATCCAGCGTGTGCTGAAACTCGCTCACCAGCTGCTGCATGCGGGCATGCAGCGGCGCCTGCTGCTGGCGCGCCTGCTCAATGCCCTGCTCTAAACCTTTCGCCAGCCCTTCCTGATAACCCTGTGCGTGCCCGGTCTGACGGCCTTCGTTCATCCCGGCGTTGAAGCCCTGCTCGTGCGCCTGCATTTGCATCTGGGCCAGCATCTGGGCGCGCTGTTCCTCTTCACTCAGCTCGGGCACGCCCGCCCCGGCGTCGCCCTCATCGGACGACACTATGGCAGGGGTGAACTCTGCGGTGGGAGGGGAGAGGTCGTCAGGCGTCCAGCGCTTCCACGACAGTTCATCAGACATAGGTGTCGTCTCCGCTGCCAATCACCATCTCGCCGGTTTCTGCCAGACGACGAACAATAAGCAGGATCGCTTTCTGTTCGTTCTCCACCTGAGACAAACGCACCGGGCCACGGTTGGCCAGGTCGTCGCGCAGGATATCGGCCGCACGCTGGGACATGTTGCGCAGGAACTTCTCGCGCAGCGGCTGCTCGGCGCCTTTGAGGGCGATAAGCAGGGACTCCGAATCCACTTCCTGAAGCAGGCGCTGGATGCTGCGATCGTCCACTTCGACCAGGTTTTCGAACAGGAACATCTCGTCGATAATTTTCTGCGCCAGTTCGCCGTCGAACTCGCGTACCGCCGTAATAACCGCCTCTTCCTGCTGCGTTTTCATCAGGTTGATGATTTCCGCTGCCGTTCTCACGCCGCCCATTTTGCTGCGCTTGAGGTTCTGGCCGTCGAGCAGGTTGTTCAGCACTTCGGTCAGCTCCGCCAGCGCGGCTGGCTGGACGCCGCCGAAGGTGGCGATACGCAGCATCACGTCGTGGCGCAGGCGCTCGTCGAACAGCGCCAGAATATCGGCCGCCTGGCCCCGTTTGAGGTGGACCAGAATGGTGGCGATAATCTGCGGGTGCTCGTCGCGAATAAGATCGGCGGCGCTTTGCGGTTCCATAAAGTTGAGCGTTTCGATCCCGCTGGCGGTGTCGCGCGTTTCGAGAATATCTTCCAGCAGGCTGGCGGCGCGCTCTTCGCCCAGCGCCTTAACCAGCACGGAGCGCAGGTATTCGTTGGCGTTGACGTTGAGCGCAGCAAACTGCTCGGCTTCCTGCTCAAACTCCGCCAGCACTTCGGTCAGCTGCTTGTTGGAGATCTGGCGCACGTTGGCCATCGCCGCGCTGAGGATCTGCACTTCTCGCTGAGAGAGGTGTTTAAACACCTCCGCCGCGCGATCTTCGCCAATGGTCATCAGCAGGATGACGCTCTTATCGGTGCCTGTAAGCGTATTACTCATGTTCGTTACCCATCCAACCGCGGATGACCAGCGCGACGACGCGCGGATCGTTATCTGACATTTCGCGAATGCGCTGGCTCATCACCTCTGCGCCCATACGCTGGTTAGCACGGCGCTGCTGCATCTGTTCATCTTTGCTGAGACGAACTTCAACCGCTTCTTCCTCGTCCGGACGCGCGTTCTTCTGTTCCAGCGCGGCTTTTTCGGCTTCAGCGCGACGCTGAAGCTGAGGACGGACACCCTTACGCCACAGCAGCCACGCGACAATCAGCACCAGCAGCCAGCGGCCTGCGGACATCAGCTGATCGAAGAACGCCTGCTGTTGCCAGAACGGCAGTTCGCCACCGGTCTCATCCACCGGGTTGAACGGTGAGTTCACAACGTTGAGGGTATCGCCACGTTTTTCAGAGAAACCCATCGCTTCGCGGGTCAAATCTTCGATCTGCTTCATCTGCTCCGCCGTGAGCGGCAGCGGTTTACCGTCCGGCAGCGTTTTGTAGTTCACCACCACGGCAACAGAGAGACGCTGAATATCTCCCGTGTTCAGTTTGGTATGGCGGATAGTCCGGTCGACTTCGTAGTTGGTCGTTTCGTTACGGCTGCTGTTACGCGGGCCGGCACTGTTCGCGGTCGAGGTCGTCTGCTGATTCGTTTGCTGACCGTTCTGCGGGTTGGCCGGCGGCGTGGAGATTGGCGCGGCGTTGGCAGGCGCAGGCTGGTTAGAGAGCGCACCCGGCACACCACCAGGATACTGGCCACCGACCTGTTCCGTCTCATTGATCTGACGCGAGCGTAACACGGCGCGAGAAGCATCCCCGTTCGGGGCGTACTGCTCTTCGGTCTGTTCTTTATTCGAGAAATCAATCTGCGCGGTGACCTGCGCATGCACGTTGCTGTTGCCCACCACCGGGCCCAGAATCGCTTCGATGCGACGCTGGAGACGGCCTTCCACGTCGGCAGCGTATTTCAGCTGGGCGTCGTTGAGATCGCGCCCGGCGGTGTTGGACTGCGTCAGCAGGTGACCGCTCTGATCCACCAGCGTAACGTTACCCGGCGGCAGACCGGCTACCGCACTGGAGACCAGGTGCGTGACGGCGCTGATCTGCCCTTCATCCAGCGCACGGCCAGGTTCGAGGTTAACCG
This sequence comes from Enterobacter sp. CCUG 70166, assembly GCF_020224095.1. NCBI lineage: Bacteria > Pseudomonadati > Pseudomonadota > Gammaproteobacteria > Enterobacterales > Enterobacteriaceae > Enterobacter > Enterobacter sp. CCUG 70166. Next base: position 17,981 of record NZ_NRIQ01000017.1, on the reverse strand, counting down.
TCACAGAGGCAGAAGGGGACTTTTGTTCGCGGACAAACAGGGACGGCTTAGGCATCGCCAGGTGCACGCGGGCACTTTTCACCGGGCCTAAGGTTTCAATCGTACGGGCCAGCTCACCTTCCAGCGCGCGCTGGTAGTTAACCTGCTCGCTGAACTGGCTGATGCCGAATTTTTCCTGATCCAGCAGTTCAAACCCAACCGCGCCGCCTTTCGGCAGCCCCTGCTGGGCGAGACGCAGGCGAAGCTCGTGCACTTTATCTGCCGGCACTTCAAGCGCACCGCCGTTATCGGCAAAGCGATACGGGATGTTCATCTGGGTCAGCTGGGTGACGATGGCACCGCCATCCTGGTCGGAAAGGTTGCTGTAGAGCGTGCGGTAATCCGGGCTTTTTGCCCATAAGACCATCGCGACAACGATCGCAATGGCGGCAGCGCCTGCCACAATCAACGGGATCTTAGGGTTGGCGCGAAGGCGGTTCATCCACTCGAGTGATTTATTCTGCGGCGCTGTCGATGCTGCTGTCGCACTCATTGCGCACCTCTTAAATCCTGGTGGTTTACGTTATTCGTGTAGAGAAACAAAACTGACTCCCGGGTCGGCAAACACGACAAAAGTTCCATACTGATGGCCCTGCCATTATTTGATGATTCGGGATTTTCTATGCGTCAAATAACCTGGTTTTTTAACGCTATTTACCGCCATTATCTTATTGACAAGCTGTTAGTCTTGACCTCGTAAAAAACCATCCAGGGGAGAGTCATGGCTATACAGGGCATTGAAGGGGTACTCAGTCAGTTACAGGCGACGGCGATGACCGCCCGTAATCAGAGCGTGGCTGACCAGCCGCAGGGCATTAGCTTCGCCGGTCAACTGCATGCGGCGCTGGACCGGATCAGCGATAAGCAAAACGCGGCCCGTACCCAGGCTGAGAGATTTACCCTCGGTGAACCCGGCGTGGCGCTCAACGATGTGATGGCCGATCTGCAAAAAGCGTCGGTGTCATTGCAGATGGGGTTGCAGGTGCGTAACAAGCTGGTGTCGGCATACCAGGAAGTCATGGGCATGCAGGTGTAAACCTTCCAATCTTACGCTGGCAGCCTGATGGCTTTAATGCCACAATATTTTTTTCTTCGCATGCAGGAAAGATGATGAAAAAAGTAGCAATTGTGGCTGCAATGCTGACGTTAGCGGGATGCGTTCAGGTCGAAAACTATCAGGAAGTGGTTAAGCATCCGGCACCTTCGCATCTGGCAGGTTACTGGCAGTCGAAAGGGCCGCAGAGCGCGATGGTGAGCCCGGAGGCGATTGCCACGCTGGTGGTGACGCCAGAGGGTGATACCCTGGACTGCCGTCAGTGGCAGCGCGTTATCGCGGTGCCGGGTAAGATCATGCTGCGTTCAGATGATTATTATAACGTGACCGAAAAACGAGACGTCTATCCGCTCGAGCGTGATGGGGCGGCGCTGGAGTATGACGGCATGGAACTATACAAGGTTGACCGCCCAACGGTGGAATGCGCAGATTACCTGAGCAAGAATCCGCTGGAGAGTAAGCTTCCGTAACCGTTTTGGAGTTTGCGCCCTCTACACGTGGTCTGAGGGATCTCCACAAAATAATGCCTTCACCGTCGGCCCCCTCTCCCTGGAGGGAGAGGGCTGGGGTGA
>NZ_NRIQ01000017.1:0-16279 GCF_020224095.1 Enterobacter sp. CCUG 70166 | reverse complement strand
CGGTGAACGTGCCAGGGTGGCTCAGTCGCCACCACCCTGGCGACCCGGGCTCCCGGCGGAAAATCGCCGCTTCGCGGTACCCTCAGCTTTTTCCTTCAGGCTATCGGGTCGGGCATGAGCCTGCATCCATGCAAGCCACGCCCTCTCGGCGCTTCCCTGCGCCTCGCCCCGGCCTTACGGAAACGCTTCGGCGATTTACAGCCGGACCAGGGCATCGCTGAAAGTCCTCAGTTATTATGAAGGCAACGTTATTGCTTCTGCTTTCAAATTACTGGGGATATCTCTCCCTGTGGGAAAGGGTGGGCTGAGGGCACCAGGCCGCACCTTTCCCGTACTACAGCGCGTCTTCAATCACCCAGACGCTAACGCTTCCCCCGTTACAGAAGAACGTCCCTTCGCCATCCGCCGCCGTGGTCACGGTTTCCTCGCGGTTGCCTAAAAAATCACGCCAGGTCTTATTGCCGTAATTCTCGCCGAGGCAGATCGTCTTCTCACCGTCATCACCATTCGACAGCACCACCACACAGCCCGGGTGCTCCTCTGTCCCGCTGCGGCTAAACGCAATGCAGTTTGGATGATCGAAAAAGAGGGTTTGCACGCCGTGGGCAAAACGCTGCCGGGCGAGGATCAGCTCGTGGAGCTGTTCAATCACCGGCATATCAATGTGATACGTCTCACCATCCCCGCCAGTGTCGTCATAGCTGGCGCCAAAAAGATCCGGGTAGAACACGCTCGGCACGCCGTTTTCACGCAGCAGGATGAGCGCGTAAGCCAGCGGTTTGAACCAGGCTTCAACCGGGGCTTCCAGCGCCTGCAAGGGCTGGGTGTCATGGTTGGCCACCAGCGTTACGGCATGGAACGGATCGGCTTCCACCAGCGTACCGGTGAAAATCTGGCTCATATCGTAGTCGCGTCCCTGGCGTGACGCTTCGTGAAATTTCATTTGCAGTGGCGCATCAAACAACATGGTTTTGCCGTCCACCTGATTGATGTATTGCTGCAATTTATCCACTTCGTGAGACCAGTATTCCGCCACAATAAATAGCGGCTGCGGGGCCACCTCCTGGACATGTTCAATCCACTCTTTATAGAACCAGGCCGGAATGTGTTTTACCGCGTCCAGGCGGAAGCCGTCGCAGTGGGTTTGCTCCATCACCCAGCGCGCCCAGTATTTGATCTCCTCCGTCACCGCGTGGTTGCGAAAATCAATATTTTCACCCATCAGGTAATCGAAATTGCCCATCTCGTCGTCGACCTGATCGTTCCAGCCTTCGCCGGTGTAGTCGTTAACGATTTTGAAGATACCGTCCTCACTGGGATTTTCAATGTGGTCGATACCGCTAAAGCATTTGTAATCCCATATGAACTGCGAATACTGCCCGGCCCGAACGGGGAAGGTGTAGCGCGTCCAGGCTTCACATTCGATGATCTCATCGCTGATTTGGGTGCGATCCTGAGCATCCACGCGCTGCACGCGGACGGGTTCCTTTTCATCGGCCCCCATTTTATGGTTGACCACCACGTCCAGAAGCACCGCAATCTGGTTGCTTTTTAAGGCGTTGATGGCCTCCAGCAGCTGGGCTTTATCGCCGTATTTGGTGGCGACGCTGCCTTTCTGGTCAAACTCACCGAGGTCGAAAAGGTCATAAGAGTCATACCCGACGGAATAGCCGCCGGATGCGCCTTTGTAGGCCGGGGGTAACCAGACCATATTGATGCCGATTTCGTTCAGGTTGGGGGCTAATGCCGTGACTTCTCGCCACAATTCACCGCCGGTGGGGTAGTACCAGTGAAAACATTGTAAAAGTGTTGGGTTGCGCATGCACCATCTCCATGAGGTCGCGAAACTCAAGTATGGAGCAGGTTTGGCAGAAATGCCTGGCGAACGAAACGGTTAACGCTTGCCCGCCAGTTAAATGGCTAATTAATATCGCTATTACTTTGCGGAACCAGGACATGACCGCCCTGATTACCGTAGGTGGAGAGAACGGTTTTCTGGATGGAGGATTGCCCAACCAGCTTCGCCAGCTCATCCATTCTGGCTTGCAGCAATGTTTTTACCTGGCCTTCGTTGTCCAGGATCACCCGCAGCGTCGGGCGAAGCTGCTCCTGAATCTGCATCGAAGGTTCACTTTCCTGAGTGAGACGAGCCAGTGAGTGCACCGCATTAACATAGTCGGTTTCACAGATGATGAGATCATCCCATAGTCCCTGCCGCGCCAGTCGCAACATCAACTGGCTCTGCTCAAGGAGTTGCTGATAAAGGGCATAAAGTTGCGGTGCGTTACTCATTAGACGGCGTCCTGCATCAGTTGTGGCGTACCGGCAACCTCCTTCCACCCGTCAGCGATATTGCGCAGCAGGTTTTCCACCTCTTCGATGGCGCTGGCGTCGTTATTCACGTTGGCGTGCAGGAGGCGACGTACCATATAGGCATAAAGGGCAATCAGGTTTTGCGTAAGCTCATCACCGTTATTTTCCACCAGGCCAACCTTCAGCCCGTTTTCGATAATGTTGATGGCTTTTGAGAGCGCCAGCCCTTTAGCAGGAATATTACCGTCTGCCAGGAACAGACGCGCGCGTACCAGCGCGCTGAGGGCTCCATCAAATAGCATGATTACCAGCTGCTGCTGGCTGGCGCTCATCACCGCGCTTTCAACTTCTATCTTTGCGTAGGCCTGCGTGCCTTTTGCGCCGTACATGTTATCCCCCTCGGGTCTGATTAGCGTTTACTACTTGTTGCTGGACGTATTTTCGAACTGCTGCGTCAGGTAGCTGCTGGTAGAGTTCAGCGAGTTCATCATGACGTCTAATTGCGTAAACTGTTCTTTATAACGCGCTACCATGGTGTCGATACGCTCGCTGGCCGCGTTATATTGCTTAGTTAAATTGTTCAGGGTTTTACTGACACCATCTTTGGCAGCCTGAATGATGCCGGTGCTGGAGAGCCAACCTGTGAGGTTTGTTCCAACGGTGGTGGTGATACCGGATGTTTTCCCGTCACCGATCAGCAGGTCTTTGATACCAGCCGCGCTGTTTTTCATTGCCGCGCTAAGCTTGTCATCATCCACTTCCAGTTTACCGGTGCTTGGGTCGGTAGTGATGCCAGCTTGAGCCAGGGTCTTGATATTGGAACTGGTGTGAGGATTATTCAGCACGCTTCTCAACTGAGTCTGAATAGTGCGTAGCGTACTGTCGCCTAATAACGCGCCGTTACTGGTATTCTGAGCGTCTGAACCCGCATCCACAGCAGTATATTTTGTGAGGCTGCTGAAAGTATCTTGCAGGGAGTTATACGCCGTCACCCAGTCGTTTATCGCTTTGGTCGCTTTAGTGTTATCGGTAGTGATCGTTAAGGTCTGATTACCGGTTGTCACGTCGTTCAGGTTGAGAGTGATATCTTCCAGCGCATCACTGATTGTATTGCTGCTGTTTTCAATATCAACGTTATTAACTTTCAATAGCGCATTTTGGGCCGTAACGCTTTCCATCATGCCGTTAGTGGTATCTGCGCTATTACCGTTGTAGCCCATGAAGGACTGAAGTGCCGTATCGCCGCTGACACTAATAGTCATGGCATTGTCTTTACCGGTATCTTTTGACGTAATGGACAGACGATACTCACCATTACCGACGTTAATAATACTGGCACTTACGCCAGCATCCGCTTTGTTGATCGCATCTCGGATACCACTCAGAGATGAGTTTTCCGCACTGATATCAATAGTGACAGGTTTCTTGTCACCACCTTGCTGAATGGTGATGGTGCTGTCCGCCGTCGCAATCGCCGTTTTATTATCACTTTGCGTTTTAGCTGTTGTCAGGGTTTGCGCTTGCGCAAGCTGCGATACGTTAATGGTGTATTTACCCGCAATCGCGCTGCCGGTGGTTGTGGCACTGAAGGCTGTGCTGCTGCTGGCGGTGGTAGTCGCTGTAAACAGATCGGCTTTGCTAAGTGCAGTATTTGCCGTCTGGAAGGATTCCAATGCACTTTTCAGCGTGCCGTAGGCACTAAGTTTTGCTGTATAGGAAGTCTGCTGCTTAGAGATCGGCGTCAGTTGTGCTTTTTGTGCAGCGGTCAGACTGTCCAAAATGTCGCCTAACTGCAAACCTGATCCGACTCCCAACGTAGAAATACTTGCCATATTTATTCCTTAATGTAACGACACGTAGAACGAATAGTGGGGTTATCGGCCTCAACTCAGGAAAGTTTACGGTTAGGTTCAAATTTTTAATGGCGAGAATAACGCTATTGGAGAAGAGTATTTCTGTGGCTAAAAAAAATGATGCGATCCTGAAAAAAAATCTAAAGGTTGGTTTGGACCAGACGATAACACCATTGACGGCGATGAAGCCGAAGGGTGGAAACCCAAATCTAACCCACAGATTTGATGAACAACAGGAAACGTAATCATGGCACAAGTCATTAATACCAACAGCCTCTCGCTGATCACTCAGAACAACATCAACAAGAACCAGTCTTCAATGTCTACCGCCATTGAGCGTCTGTCATCTGGTCTGCGTATCAACAGCGCAAAAGATGATGCTGCTGGCCAGGCGATTGCTAACCGCTTCACCTCCAACATCAAAGGTCTGACTCAGGCTGCACGTAACGCTAACGACGGCATCTCTGTTGCACAGACTACTGAAGGCGCACTGTCTGAAATCAACAACAACTTACAGCGTATTCGTGAGCTGACCGTTCAGTCTTCTACCGGTACTAACTCCCAGTCTGACCTGGACTCAATTCAGGATGAAATCAAATCCCGTCTGGACGAAATTGACCGCGTATCTGGTCAGACCCAGTTCAACGGCGTGAACGTGCTGGCAAAAGACGGCTCCATGAAAATTCAGGTTGGCGCGAACGATGGCCAGACCATCACCATCGACCTGAAACAAATAGACTCTAATACTCTGAAACTGTCCGGTTTTAACGTTAACGGTAAAGGTGGCGTAGCCAACGCAGTTGCAACTGCAGCCGATATGACCGCTGCTGGCTTTACCCTGGCTGGTAATACGTACACAGGTTCTGCAGGATTTAAAGCTGCATCTTCTGCAGATGTATTAGGTAGCCTGGCAAATGGTGACACTGTCCTCAGTGCTGGCACTGTTGCTGATGGTCTCTCAGGAGCAGCAAATACCTACACCTACGATAAAGCAAACGACAAGTTTACTTTCGGTGTAACAGGCGCGACCTCTGCACAGGTTCTGAGCTACCTGAACCCATCTGCGGGCGACACTACCTCAGCTACCGTTACTATCGGTACAACTAAACAAGACGTCATCATTGCTAAAGACGGTACTTTAACCGCTAAAGATGATGGTGCTGCTCTGTATCTGGATACTACCGGCAACCTGACCAAAAACAGCGCGGGTACCCCACCAGTTGCAACACTGGCTGGTCTGCAGGCTAACGGCGGTGGTACTGCGATTGCTTCTTCTATTACCACTGCATCTGGCGAAACCCTGACTCTGGCAGGCGGTACGGCTGGTACTATCGATGTTACTAATGCCTCTATCAGCGCTGACAAACTGCAGAGCGGTGCTGCTGCAGCAGGTTATACAACATCTACCGGCTATGCCGTTGACAACGCCGGTGCGGTTAAAAACGGTGCTGCGGATGTGTATGTTGATAACAACGCTGCATTAACCACCACAAATACAGCTACTTATTTTGTTCAGACTGATGGCTCTATCACCAATGGTTCTGGCAAGGTTGCGCACAAAGATGCGAATGGTAAGATCACCACTGACGCTCAGACTGCTACTACTGCCACTACTGACCCACTGAAAGCCTTGGACGACGCTATCAGCTCCATCGATAAATTCCGTTCTTCTCTGGGTGCGGTACAGAACCGTCTGAGCTCTGCGGTAACCAACCTGAACAACACCACCACCAACCTGTCTGAAGCGCAGTCCCGTATTCAGGACGCCGACTATGCGACCGAAGTGTCAAATATGTCTAAAGCGCAGATCATCCAGCAGGCTGGTAACTCCGTGTTGGCCAAGGCTAACCAGGTTCCTCAGCAGGTTCTGTCTCTGCTGCAAGGCTAATCGCCTGATTACGCTTAAACCCCGCTTCGGCGGGGTTTTTTCTATCCACGCACAAGCGTAACCCCCCAAATAACCCCTCATTTCACCCACTATTCACCCGATTAAAACCCCTCCAGAATCGGATAATCATGCCGATAACTCAACTAACGCAGGGCTGTTTATCGTGAATTCACTCTATACCGCTGAAGGTGTAATGGATAAACACTCGCTGTGGCAGCGTTATGTTCCGCTGGTGCGTCACGAAGCATTGCGCCTCCAGGTGCGTTTGCCGGCGAGCGTGGAACTGGACGATCTGCTACAGGCGGGCGGTATCGGGTTATTGAATGCAGTTGACCGGTACGACGCTCTGCAAGGAACGGCATTTACGACTTACGCAGTGCAGCGTATTCGTGGTGCGATGCTGGACGAGCTGCGCAGCCGCGACTGGGTGCCGCGCAGCGTTCGCCGCAACGCGCGCGAAGTGGCGCATGCGATGGGGCAGCTGGAACAGGAACTGGGGCGCAACGCGACGGAAACCGAAGTGGCGGAGCGTCTGGGTATTCCTGTTGAAGAGTATCGTCAGATGTTGCTCGATACCAATAACAGCCAACTCTTCTCTTATGATGAGTGGCGCGAAGAGCATGGCGATAGCATCGAGCTGGTGACGGATGAGCATCAGCAAGAAAACCCGTTACACCACTTACTGGAAGGGAATTTACGCCAGCGCGTGATGGAAGCGATTGAAGCTTTACCTGAACGTGAGCAACTGGTGTTAACCCTCTATTACCAGGAAGAGCTCAATCTCAAAGAGATTGGCGCCGTGCTGGAGGTGGGCGAGTCACGGGTGAGCCAGCTGCACAGCCAGGCCATTAAACGCCTGCGCACAAAACTGGGTAAGTTATAGGTGAGTCATTCGCCTTGGAAATGCCGCACAACGTATTGACAACCAGGAGTTATCATGACGGTGCAGCAATCTAAAAGACGGCCTTTAAGCCGCTACCTGAAAGACTTTAAACACAGCCAGACGCATTGCGCCCACTGTAAAAAATTACTCGACCGCATCACGCTGGTTCGTCGCGGTGAAATCGTGAATAAGATTGCGATTTCCCGCCTCGACACGCTGATGGATGAAGCCGCCTGGCTTGAAGAGCAAAAAGAGTGGGTAGCGCTTTGCCGTTTCTGTGGCGATCTCCACTGCAAAGAGCAAAGCGACTTCTTCGATATTATCGGCTTCAAGCAGTTCCTGTTTGAACAAACAGAGATGAGTCACGGCACCGTGCGTGAATACGTGGTTCGCCTGCGCCGCCTGGGTCAGCATTTGACCATGCAAAATATCTCCCGCGATCTGCTGACGACCGGATACCTGGATGAAAATCTGGAGCCCTGGCTGCCCGCCACCAGTACCAACAATTACCGCATCGCGCTGCGAAAGTACGCGCAATATAAAGTCCAGATGCCGGGCGTCATAAAGCAGAAAGTCCACGCCGGAACAACTTCTGATATATATTAAAAAAGAATAAGATGTAGCGCAGCCGCCTTTGACGTTGCAGGCGATTTCTCTACACTACTCAAAAATTCCACTGTATCGGAGTACTTATGAAATTAGCAGTTCTGGGTCGTCAGGCGCTGATGGGGATGATGGCCGTTGCGCTGGTCGCGGGGATGAGCGTGAAAACGTTCGCGGCAGATAATCTGCTCAACAAAGTCAAAGAGCGCGGCACGCTGCTGGTTGGGCTGGAAGGAACCTATCCTCCGTTCAGCTTCCAGGGCGACGACGGTAAGCTGACCGGTTTTGAAGTGGAGTTTGCGCAAGAGCTGGCCAAGCATCTCGGCGTCAAAGCCTCCCTGAAACCGACCAAATGGGATGGTATGCTGGCGTCACTGGATTCCAAACGTATCGACGTGGTGATTAACCAGGTGACCATTTCTGACGAGCGTAAGAAGAAGTATGACTTCTCTACGCCGTACACCGTGTCCGGTATCCAGGCGCTGGTGAAGAAAGGTAACGAAGGCAGCATCAAATCCGCCGCGGATCTGAAAGGTAAGAAAGTCGGCGTCGGTCTGGGCACCAACTACGAAGAGTGGCTGCGCCAGAACGTGCAGGGCGTGGACATCCGCACCTATGATGATGACCCGACGAAATACCAGGATCTGCGCGTAGGCCGTATCGACGCCATTCTGGTTGACCGCCTGGCAGCGCTGGATCTGGTGAAGAAAACCAACAATACCCTGGCCGTCGCGGGCGATGCGTTCTCCCGTCAGGAGTCCGGCGTGGCGGTGCGTAAAGGTAACGAAGATCTGCTGAAAGCCATTGATGCTGCCATTGCTGAAATGCAGAAAGACGGCAGCCTGAAGGCGCTTTCTGAGAAGTGGTTCGGCGCAGACGTGACGAAATAAGTCTCTGACCGACAAAAAAAGGCGCTTTTAAAAGCGCCTTTTTTATTTCTCGCGCGTCTGCGTGCATAATGAAATAACAATTGTTTGCGTGACCGGAGGAACCATGTCACTACAGAATTTAACGCGCTTTCCCCGTCTGGAATTTATCGGCGCACCCACGCCGCTGGAGTATCTGCCGCGATTTTCTGACTATCTGGGGCGCGATATTTTCATTAAGCGTGACGATGTGACGCCCATGGCGATGGGCGGGAATAAGCTGCGCAAGCTGGAATTTCTCGCCGCCGATGCCCTGCGTGAGGGCGCGGATACGCTGATCACCGCCGGGGCAATTCAGTCTAACCACGTTCGCCAGACGGCGGCAGTGGCGGCGAAGCTGGGCCTTCACTGCGTAGCCCTGCTGGAGAACCCGATTGGCACGCAGGCAGAGAATTACCTGACTAACGGTAACCGCCTGATGCTGGATCTGTTCAACGTGCAGGTTGAAATGGTTGACGCGTTGACCGACCCGGCTGCACAGCTTGATGAACTGGCGACGCGCCTGGAAGCGCAGGGCTTTCGTCCGTACGTCATCCCGGTTGGCGGCTCGAATGCGCTGGGTGCCCTCGGCTATGTTGAGAGCGCGCTGGAAATCGCCCAGCAGTGCGAAGGCGCGGTGAGTTTGTCCTCGGTGGTGGTGGCGTCCGGCAGCGCGGGTACCCATGCCGGTTTAGCGGTCGGGCTTGAGCAACTGATGCCGGACGTAGAGTTGATTGGCGTGACGGTTTCCAGAAGCGTTGCGGATCAAAAGCCGAAAGTCGTCACCCTGCAACAGGCGGTGGCTGAACAGCTTGTACTTCAGGCGAAGGCGGAAATATTGCTGTGGGATGACTACTTCGCGCCGGGCTATGGTACCCCCAATGATGAAGGGATGGAGGCCGTTAAGCTGCTGGCCCGCCTCGAAGGTATTCTGCTTGACCCTGTCTATACCGGTAAGGCGATGGCGGGCCTTATCGACGGTATCGCCCGCAAGCGCTTTAAGGATGAAGGACCCATTTTGTTTGTTCATACTGGCGGGGCGCCTGCGCTGTTTGCCTATCATCCCCATGTCTAAAAATCAGGTAGAAAAATAATAATGCAAGAAAGTATTCAACTGGTTATTGATTCGCTGCCGTTCTTGCTTAAGGGCGCGGTGTTTACTTTACAGCTCAGTATCGGCGGGATGTTCTTCGGGCTGGTGCTCGGGTTTGTGCTGGCACTGATGCGCATGTCGAACGTCTGGCCGGTGCGGTGGCTGGCGCGGTTTTACATCTCCGTGTTTCGCGGAACGCCGCTTATCGCCCAGCTGTTTATGATTTACTACGGGCTGCCCCAGTTCGGTATCGAGCTGGATCCGATCCCGGCGGCGATGATTGGCCTGTCGCTGAATACGGCGGCGTACACCTCTGAAACGCTGCGTGCGGCGATCTCGTCCATCGATAAAGGACAGTGGGAAGCGGCGGCCAGTATCGGGATGACCCCGTGGCAGACGCTGCGCCGGGCGATCCTGCCCCAGGCGGCGCGCGTGGCGCTACCTCCGCTGAGCAACAGCTTTATCAGCCTGGTGAAAGACACCTCGCTTGCGGCGACCATTCAGGTGCCGGAGCTGTTCCGTCAGGCGCAGCTGATCACCTCGCGCACGCTGGAAGTGTTTACCATGTATCTGGCGGCCTCGCTGATTTACTGGGTGATGGCGACGGTGCTGTCCGCCCTGCAAAACTATTTTGAAAACCAGCTTAACCGCCAGGAGCGAGATCCAAAATGAGTGCAATTGACGTCAAAAACCTGGTGAAAAAATTCCACGGGCAAACGGTGCTGCACGGCATCGACCTTGAGGTTGAGCAGGGCGAAGTGGTGGCAATTATCGGCCCGAGTGGGTCAGGGAAAACCACGCTGTTGCGCAGCATTAATTTGCTTGAGCAGCCTGAAGGCGGGACGATCCGCGTGGGCAATATCACCATTGATACCGGGAAACCCATCAGCCAGCAAAAAGGGCTGATTCGCCGCCTGCGTCAGCATGTCGGCTTCGTATTCCAGAGCTTTAATCTCTTTCCGCACCGTACGGTGCTGGAAAATATTATCGAAGGTCCGGTCATCGTAAAGGGTGAACCAAAGGAAGACGCGACGGCCCGCGCCCGCGAGCTGCTGGCAAAGGTTGGCCTGGCCGGGAAGGAGACGAGCTATCCGCGTCGGTTATCTGGCGGGCAGCAGCAGCGTGTCGCCATTGCGCGCGCGCTGGCGATGCGCCCGGATGTGATCCTGTTCGACGAACCCACATCCGCACTCGATCCTGAGCTGGTCGGGGAAGTGCTTAACACTATCCGACAGCTGGCGCAGGAAAAACGCACGATGGTGATTGTGACGCATGAAATGAGCTTCGCTCGCGACGTTGCCGATCGGGCAATTTTCATGGATCAGGGGCGAATAGTAGAGCAGGGGCCAGCTAAGGCGCTGTTTGCCAATCCTCAGCAGCCTCGAACCCGCCAGTTCCTTGAAAAATTCTTAATGCAGTAGCATTTTCACGCTCAATTTGCTCCAGATGTCGCTTCTGGAGCAAATTATCCTCCCATAACTTCAGTTTTGTTGATTTTTTATTCCACCCGATGTGGATAAGCCATCGCCAAATTAAAGATAATCCGTCTGTGGTCGATATTTTATATAAATGATCCTGCTTTATGTGTTAGGTTATATTCACCATAATAATGATTATCTTTATCAGAGGCTTCATTCGGCAAGTATGAGGGATATAGACTTTTTCACCTGGCGACGGGAATGCGTCCTCCGGTTTCAGGAAATGACCTGTGCTGACGAGGTATATCAGGAACTTCAGCGACAAACGCAGGCGCTTGAATTCGATTATTATGCGCTTTGTGTTCGACACCCTGTGCCATTTACCCGCCCGCGAACATCCGTCCATTCCAGTTATCCGCAACAATGGATGGCGCAATATCAATCCGAGAATTATTTCGCCATTGACCCGGTACTGAAGCCGGAGAATTTCATTCAGGGTCATTTGCCCTGGACGGATGAATTATTCACGGATGCCCAGCAATTATGGGACGGCGCGCGGGACCACGGTTTACGTAAGGGAATAACCCAGTGTCTGATGCTGCCAAATCATGCGCTCGGATTCCTCTCCGTGTCATGTACTAGCTTACAGGCACACTCGATATCCAGTGAAGAAATTGAGCTGCGTTTACAAATGCTGGTTCAGATGGCGCTCACTACACTGTTGCGCTTTGAACATGAGACGGTGATGCCGCCGGAAATGAAATTCAGCAAGCGTGAACGGGAAATTCTGAAGTGGACCGCAGAAGGGAAGACGTCGGCAGAAATTGCCATCATTCTTTCCATCTCGGAAAATACCGTCAACTTCCATCAGAAGAATATGCAGAAGAAATTCAACGCGCCGAATAAGATCCAGATAGCGTGTTATGCCGCGGCGACTGGGCTTATTTGACTGATATCACGTTCTGCGTGTCAGACGAGGAAAAGGCTGAATGCATTGCATCCAGCCTTTTTTGTTACTGGCGGTAGGCTTGTTTAATTTGCTTAACTGTATTGGCAAAAACAGCGGATTCCGCCTGATCTTCCATCTGCGCGATCTGTTTTTCCATTTTAATGATCACACGTCCAGCATCAGCCTGGCCCATCGCCTGTAGCATTAGCGTCAGCAGCGACTTCAGGCAGTTTACTTCCTGTGCCAGTTCCTGGTTATTCTCGGCAGTGGCAAATTCAGGTGTGCTCATTTATTTTCCTCATTATAAAACAGCGCATGAGCGCGACGATGAAAGTTAAGGCGGCGGAGTATACCACAAGCTGCGGCAAAAAATGCAGTGGTTGTTTTTTATACTTTTACGCGTATTGATTATTGGCCGGTGCGGATTATGAAGGTAATCTGCCCAATATGTTAGCGACAATTAAATGTTTATCGCCGGTACGCCATCCGTTAATTGTTGTTACAAAAAAATGAGAGCATTTTTTAGTTTACGTTAACAAATGTTTTGGTGGCTTTTTGAATGCTGGTGCTAAAAAAATAGTGGTAAAGCCCAGTACACATGGGTTTTCTTTCCACTTACTGTACAGCCTAATTTCCAAAAACGAGACCCGAATCGTATAGCCGATTTTTTAGCGTTTTAATCTTGCATGGAAAACCGTTAATATAAACCCAATTAGCAGTCAGTAGCGTTATCCCTATTCTGGAGACATTTCCTTTGATCAACGTCCTTCTTGTTGATGACCACGAACTGGTGCGCGCAGGGATACGACGCATTCTTGAAGATATAAAGGGTATAAAAGTAGCCGGCGAGGCGTGCTGTGGCGAAGATGCCGTCAAATGGTGTCGCGCGAACTCCGCAGACGTGGTGCTGATGGATATGAACATGCCCGGTATTGGCGGGCTTGAAGCCACGCGCAAAATCGCGCGCATGTTCGTTGATACCAAAGTCATCATGCTTACCGTCCATACCGAAAATCCGCTGCCCGCCAGGGTCATGCAGGCGGGGGCTGCGGGGTATCTCAGTAAAGGTGCTGCACCGCAGGAAGTCGTCAATGCGATCCGCACCGTTCACGCAGGGCAGCGCTATATCGCTTCTGATATTGCTCAACAGATGGCGTTGAGTCAGATTGAACCGGAAAAAACGGAATCTCCGTTTGCCAGTTTGTCTGAGCGCGAATTGCAGATTATGCTGATGATCACTAAAGGTCAGAAGGTGAATGAGATTTCTGAGCAGTTGAATCTCAGCCCGAAAACGGTCAACAGCTATCGCTATCGGATGTTCAGTAAACTGAACATTCACGGTGATGTCGAACTGACTCACCTGGCCATTCGCCATGGTTTGTGCAATGCGGAGTCGTTAATAAGTCAGTGAGTGAAGCGTTCGATTCAAAAGCATTTCTGAAAACCGTCACCAGCCAGCCAGGCGTCTACCGGATGTATGATGCTGGCGGTACGGTTATCTATGTCGGTAAGGCGAAAGATCTGAAGAAACGCCTTTCAAGTTATTTCCGCAGCAACCTTGCCTCCCGTAAAACCGAAGCGCTGGTCGCACTTATACACAACATTGATGTCACCGTAACGCACACGGAAACGGAAGCGCTGCTCCTTGAGCACAACTACATTAAGTTGTATCAGCCGCGCTACAACGTTCTGCTGCGTGATGACAAGTCCTATCCGTTTATCTTCCTGAGCGGCGACACGCACCCGCGGCTGGCGATGCATCGTGGCGCTAAGCATGCGAAAGGAGAATATTTCGGCCCCTTCCCGAACGGTTATGCCGTGCGGGAAACGCTGGCGCTTTTGCAAAAAATCTTCCCTGTTCGCCAGTGCGAAAACAGCGTTTATCGCAACCGCTCCCGGCCATGCCTGCAATATCAGATTGGCCGCTGCCTGGGACCATGCGTTGAAGGGCTGGTGAGCGAAGAAGAGTACGCGCAGCAGGTGGAATATGTCCGCCTGTTTTTAGCCGGGAAAGACGATCAGGTGCTGACGCAACTGATTACCCGCATGGAAAAAGCCAGCGCGGCGCTGGAATTTGAGGAGGCCGCACGCATCCGCGACCAGATCCAGGCGGTGCGCAGGGTGACCGAGAAGCAGTTTGTTTCCAATACGGGCGACGACCTCGATGTCATCGGCGTTGCCTTTGACGCCGGCCTGGCCTGCGTTCACGTGCTGTTTATTCGTCAGGGCAAAGTGCTCGGCAGCCGCAGTTACTTCCCGAAAGTGCCGGGCGGGACTGAGATGGGTGAAGTGGTGGAGACATTTGTCGGCCAGTTTTATTTGCAGGGCAGCCAGATGCGTACGCTGCCCTCGGAGATCCTGCTCGACTTCACGCTGGACGATAAAACCCTGCTGGCGGACTCACTTTCAGAGCTGGCAGGTCGCCGGGTGAATGTCCAGACGAAACCGCGCGGCGATCGTGCGCGTTATCTGAAGCTGGCGCGAACCAATGCCGCCACGGCGCTGACCACCAAACTTTCCCAGCAATCGACCGTCAGCCAACGTTTAACCGCGCTTGCTGCGCTGCTCAAGCTGCCGGAAGTGAAACGCATGGAATGCTTCGACATCAGCCATACGATGGGTGAGCAGACCGTGGCGTCGTGTGTGGTCTTTGATGCCAATGGCCCACTGCGGGCAGAGTATCGTCGCTATAACATCACCGGCATTACGCCCGGTGACGATTATGCCGCCATGAATCAGGTGCTGCGTCGTCGCTATGGTAAAGCGATTGAAGAGAGTAAAATCCCGGACGTTATCCTTATCGACGGTGGTAAAGGGCAGTTGGGGCAGGCGAAGGCGGTATTCGAATCGCTCGACGTGGAGTGGGATAAGAACCATCCGTTGCTGCTAGGGGTAGCGAAAGGGGCAGATCGTAAGGCTGGCCTGGAAACGCTGTTCTTTGAGCCGGAAGGCGAGGGCTTTAGCCTGCCGCCAGATTCCCCTGCACTGCACGTGATCCAGCACATCCGAGATGAGTCGCACGATCATGCCATTAGCGGACACCGCAAAAAACGGGCGAAAGTGAAAAATACCAGTACCCTTGAGACGATTGAAGGCGTCGGGCCAAAACGTCGCCAGATGCTGTTGAAGTATATGGGCGGATTGCAAGGATTACTCAACGCCAGTATGGAAGAAATTGCAAAAGTGCCGGGTATTTCGCAAGGGCTGGCAGAAAAGATCTACTACTCGTTGAAACATTGAGGGCTCTGTAGCAACATAGAGCTAAATTTTACTGACAACAGACAGTTACCGTCATCATGCGATTTAATATCCCTACGTTGCTTACTCTCTTTCGCGTTGTGCTCATTCCGTTCTTCGTCCTGGCATTTTACCTGCCGGTCGTCTGGGCGCCTTTTGCCTGTGCGCTTATTTTCCTGATTGCCGCCGTGACGGACTGGTTTGACGGTTATCTGGCGCGTCGCTGGAACCAGAGTACCCGCTTTGGCGCGTTCCTCGATCCGGTTGCGGATAAGGTGATGGTGGCAATCGCGATGGTGCTGGTGGCGGAACATTATCATACCTGGTGGGTGACGCTGCCTGCCGCGACCATGATTGGCCGTGAGATTATTATCTCTGCCCTGCGGGAGTGGATGGCGGAGCTGGGTAAACGCAGCAGCGTGGCGGTGTCCTGGATCGGTAAAGTTAAAACCACTGCGCAGATGGCGGCGCTGGTGTGGATGCTGTGGCGTCCGAATGCCTGGGTAGAGTGGGCCGGCATTGGTCTGCTGTGGGTTGCGGCGGTGCTGACATTGTGGTCAATGCTGCAATATTTGAACGCTGCGCGCGGTGATTTGCTTGAACAGTGATCGTTTCGGCTTAATTTTCAGCAAACGATCCTGAGATGCAAAAAATAACGTTGACTCATAACGTCATATCAGTAGAATGCAACGCATCGAACGGCGGCACAGTAAGCCGGACGATAATGAAATCAAGTGCTTAGCAAGTCGTTAAATAGTTACTTGATAACATGCGGGAATAGCTCAGTTGGTAGAGCACGACCTTGCCAAGGTCGGGGTCGCGAGTTCGAGTCTCGTTTCCCGCTCCAGATTAATGCATCGGCAGTTTGCGGGTGCTGGTCGAAAGACAAAAGATTTAAGGCGCGTTAGCAAAGCGGTTATGTAGCGGATTGCAAATCCGTCTAGTCCGGTTCGACTCCGGAACGCGCCTCCACTTTCTTCCCTGGCCGGATGGTGGAATCGGTAGACACAAGGGATTTAAAATCCCTCGGCGTTCGCGCTGTGTGGGTTCAAGTCCCACTCCGGCTACCATGGGAAAAGTAGAATAAAATCAATGATAAGCAGTGTCGTGTAAACCACCGAAATGAAGTGAACCCCA
>NZ_NRIQ01000016.1:0-21978 GCF_020224095.1 Enterobacter sp. CCUG 70166 | reverse complement strand
GGAACATACGGCGGTGGTGGTCATTCCGTTCACTTTATGTTCCTTGCTACTCTGTAACGACATGACCGGTGAACGTGCCAGGGTGGCTCAGTCGCCACCACCCTGGCGACCCGGGCTCCCGGCGGTAAATCGCCGCTTCGCGGTGCCCTCGGCTTATTCCTTCCGGCTTATCGGGTACGGGCGGAGGCAACGTCCCTGTAAAGCCGCCCTCTCGGCGCATCCCTGCGCCTCGCCCCGGCCGGAAGGCAAACGCCTCAGCGATTTACAGCCGGACCAGGGCATCGCTGACAGCCCTCAGTCATTTAGAAAGCAACTTTATTGCTTCTGCATAAAATCCC
This sequence comes from Enterobacter sp. CCUG 70166, assembly GCF_020224095.1. NCBI lineage: Bacteria > Pseudomonadati > Pseudomonadota > Gammaproteobacteria > Enterobacterales > Enterobacteriaceae > Enterobacter > Enterobacter sp. CCUG 70166. Next base: position 21,640 of record NZ_NRIQ01000016.1, on the reverse strand, counting down.
TCAGCCCACAGGGAGAGGGAACGCAGGGCCTTACTGGCCCTGCGGAATATCGCTCGCATCCTGGTGCAAATCATCGGCCGCCGCCTGTACTGGCTGCGACGGCGTCGCCATGATGGCGTTCCAGGTGGCCTTTAACTCTTTCATGTCATATTCCGGCTCACCTTTCGGCTGCAACAGAATCAACGCCATATCCTGAGACAGCTGCTGCCGCAGATCCTGATTCAGCATCTCCACGGTCAGACCGTTCAGGAAATCCTGACGCAATTTCTGATACTGCTCCGGCGCGATATCCACGACCTGATTCTGTAAGGAGCGAATGCGCTGGCTGATTAAGATATCGGTATCGGCGCGGGCATAGGTGGCAAACAGTTTCTGCAATTCGAGGGATTTCTGCGCCACCAGGGCGTTAAATTCCTCTTCAGACAGGCCCTCTTTACGCACTTTAGCCAGCTCTTTCGCCACCACGCCGAGATTGGCATTCAGCTTATCACCCGGCGATTCGACGTTAATGGCGCACTGGGCGCGCTGGAACAGCACGCGGCAGTCAAAGCCCAGACCAATGTCTTTCACGTTGTTCTTGCTGAGCGTCTGCTGAACATGCCAGAACAGCGCTTCACGCGCCAGGTCCGCACGCCAGTAACGCAACAGCGCCGAGGACTCGCGGATCGGCTGCCAGGCGGTATCCCACATCATCGAAAGACGATCCTGACGCACGGTATCCGTCATGATACTGACCGTCTCAGGACGCAGCGGGGACAAAGTAGGAACAGGGGCGGGCGTTTCACGCTTCCCTTTTAGATCGCCAAAGGCTTTGTTGATCTGCTCTATCACCGCACGGCTGTCCACGTTGCCCACTACAATGAGGGTCATGGCATCCGGGGTGTACCACTGCTGGTAGAAAGATTTCACCTGCTCTGGATCCACCGGCTGTTTCAGCGGTTCTGCCGGGTCGTGGCCAAGCAGCGTGGACCCTTTCAGGCGGTAGCGCCACCAGCCTTCTTTGGTATCCGTCGGCCAGGTCGCCACCATGTCGCTGTTGCTCAACGCATAGTTTACGGTCTCAGGCGTAATCGCCAGTTTGCCGGTGGCATCGGAAAGATAGGTCAGCGCTTCTTTAAGCAGATCGTTACGGTTGTTGGGCAGGCTCAGATTAAACATGGTGTAGTCATAGGAGACCACAGCCGGGGGCAGCGGACGTTTAGGATCGATGGCCTGTTGCCATAAAGAACGCACCTGAACCGCCTGCAAACTACCGCTCTGGGTGAGCGCCAGTCGAGGAATAAAATGGCTTAAGCCGGTCTGCTGGGTGCTTTCAGTGAGGGAGCCGGTATTCACAGCCAGACGAATTTCAATGCGATCGCTCGGACGTTGCGGAGTGGATAACACCTGCCACTGGAATCCGTTCGCCAGTGTTCCCTGTTGCCAGGCCGGGTCTGGCTGGAGCGCATCTGCCTGCACATAACTGGCTGCTGCCATCATCAGCAAACCGCCGGTTAAGAGTCGAATTTTTGTGCCCTGCATGTGAACCCCTGATCAACATTCCTGGTTAAAGAGAGTGTCTCGCGACGTGAGCACTCAAAGATGACGATGAAAACCTTCCGATTAGACAGCGTGTTCGGCTAAACGTCACGGGCGGAAGCGAAATATACCCAAAAAAATTTTGTCGAAATATGACAGGTATGAGCGGTTATTATGCGCAGGTGCCCGCATCCCCACAAGGGAATACGGGCATTTATGAGGGATTAAGAGGATAAACCGGGGGTTTTGTCCTCAGATGTGCGATTATTCAGCGTATCGTTAAGTTTCTTGTGATCCAGCTCTTTTACCCACTTCGCCACCACAACCGTCGCCACACCATTACCAATCAGGTTGGTTAACGCGCGGGCTTCAGACATAAAGCGGTCGATACCGAGGATCAGGGCCAAACCCGCCACCGGCAGATGGCCAACCGCTGAGATAGTGGCCGCCAGCACGATAAATCCGCTACCCGTTACGCCCGCCGCCCCTTTCGAGGAGAGCAGGAGGACGACCAGCAGCGTAATCTGATGGAAGATATCCATGTGGCTGTTGGTGGCCTGAGCAATAAAGACCGCCGCCATCGTCAGGTAAATCGAGGTGCCGTCCAGGTTAAAGGAGTAGCCCGTAGGAATAACCAGCCCCACCACTGACTTACGGCAGCCCAGCTTTTCCATTTTATCGAGCATACGCGGCAGCGCAGACTCAGAAGAGGATGTGCCGAGGACAATCAGCAGCTCTTCACGAATGTAACGGATAAATTTGAAGATGCTGAAGCCGGTCGCACGAGCGATGGAGCCGAGCACCACCACCACAAACAGAATACAGGTGATATAGAAGCAGATAATCAGCTGGCCAAGCTGTACCAGCGTGCCGACGCCGTATTTCCCGATGGTGAAGGCCATCGCGCCAAAGGCACCAATCGGGGCCAGACGCATAATCATGTTGATGATGCCGAAGATAACCTGCGAGAAGCTTTCAATGACGTTAAAAATCAGCTGACCTTTGCTGCCAAGACGGTGCAGGGCAAAGCCAAACAGCACGGCAAACAGCAGTACCTGGAGGATATTTCCGCTGGCGAACGCGCCAATCACGCTGCTCGGGATCACGTCCAGCAGGAAGGCAACAATCCCCTGATCTTTCGCCTGTTCAGCGTAAACCGCCACCGCTTTCGCATCCAGCGTGGCCGGGTCAACGTTCATGCCCGCGCCAGGTTGTACCACGTTGACAATAATCAGGCCGATAATCAGCGCGATGGTACTGACAATCTCGAAGTACAGCAGGGCAACCGCCCCCGTACGCCCGACCGCCTTCATGCTTTCCATGCCAGCGATACCGGTCACCACGGTACAGAAGATGACCGGCGCGATGATCATTTTGATGAGTTTAACGAACGCGTCGCCAAGCGGTTTCATTTGCGCGCCCAGCTCCGGGTAGTAGTGACCGAGCAAAATACCGATGGCGATGGCTGTCAGGACCTGGAAGTAAAGACTTTTGAAGAGTGAGGTTTTCATAGGGTGTCCCTGGAAGAATAACTACAGGCTTTGTAAGGTTATGGTTAACCTGCGGCTTTAAAATAACACCCACATAACAGGACAGAAATAAACGGGGTTCAAATTTGAAACACAAATGTTAAGAACTTTGAGCTGGCTCGCACAAGCCAGCAACAAAATTACACTTTTGCGTTATTGCCAGCGTCGGCGAGATAGCGTCGCTCAAAGGTATCCGTCGGCACGGCGCGGCCAAACAGGAAGCCCTGACCGCTCTCCACGCCCGCCGCAGCCAGCCACTCGCGCTGGGCTTCGGCCTCAATACCTTCGGCAGTCACGTGCAGGTTCAGGCTGTGCGCCATCTGGATAATGGCCTGCACCAGGCTGCAATCCTCCGGCAGCCCTTTCACAAAGGTTTTGTCGATTTTCAGGACGTCCACCGGCAGGGTTTTCATGTGCTGGAGCTGACGCAGGCCGGAATACCCCATACCAAAATCGTCCAGCGCAATGCGGATCCCGGCATTACGCAGCGGTTTCAGAATGGCGACAGCGTCGTCAGGATTGTCAATACAACGGCTCTCGGTGACTTCCAGGATCAACGTGTGGGGCTGGATGCGGTAGCGATGGATCAACTCGAGCATATCCGGCACCATAGTCGGGTGCATCAGCTGTAGCGCAGAAAGATTCACCGACAGCGGCAGCGTGATGCCCCGTTGTTGCCAGGCCGCAAGCTGGCGGCACGACTCTTCCAGCACCCAGTATCCGACGGTGACCATCAGGCCGCAGGACTCGATACGTTCGATCATCCCCTCAGGCAACTCCCACGTGCCGTCCGGCTGCTGCATGCGCAGCAACGCTTCGGCGCTGGTCACTTCACCCGTGCGCAAATCCACCTGCGGCTGTAGCCAGAGCGCAAACTGGCGATTGTCCATCGCCGTCAGAATGTCGCTCTCTTCCGTCAGGCGCTGCTGGGCTTTTTCCATTTGCTCCGGATCAAAGAACTGGATCTGGTTTTTGCCTTTTCGGCGCGCGGTAAACGCTGCTGAGAAAGCCCGACGGTATAACTGCTCGGCGGTCAGACCACCGTAGTACATTGCGATACCAATGCTGGCACTTGGGCGTAGCTGGATACCCTGAATGGGTAGCCGCTCATTTATGACAGTGAGTACTTGCTGACCTAACGTAATAGCGTGCCACGGCTCTTTTACACCGTGCGCAATCACCACCAGGTCATAGCCGCTGACCTGGGTAAGTACCATGCGCGGCGCCAGCACAGATTTGATTTTTTCCACCAGCGTCAGTAATAGCATCTCGCGCTGGCTCTCTTTCAGCACGCCCGTCGTGTCCTGCAAGGTCTCGCAGGCAATCACCATCAGCGCGGTGGTCTGCTGGCGAGCGACGGTCTGCTCCAGCAGGGCCATTAAAAACGCTTTGTTTGGCAGGTCGGAAACCGGGAAACGGGTGGCGTTATTACTGACCTCTTCCTGCTGACGCAGGACACGCTGCTGGTTGATATTGTAACTGCGGACCAGCATGCCGATTTCATCGTCGTGATGCAGACGCGGCAAGGGAAGCTGATGCCCCATGTGCTCCTGCGGAGAGAGGTCATTCAGCTCCCGGGCTATGCGGCGCAACGGATGCACAATTAACCGGTTGATGCACCACGTCAGCGCCACGCTCAACATTAAGGTCAAAAGTAAGTAAGTAGTCACTAACGTAGCAACCCAACTCATGACGAATTTATACATGCGGTACGAGTCCGCCTGTAGTACCAGATAGGCCAGCGGCTGCGGGTTAGCCGGTCTTTCCAGGGAATAGAGAGGCAGGGAAATCTGCACCGGCAGTTCAAACAGGCGCATCACCATCATCGGGACGGGACGCTCCGGGATAAAGCTCATCCGCAGCGCCTGGAACTGGTTCGGCAGCACGACGTCGGCGCGGCTCACGATACCGGCGGGCTGAATGCGCTTCAGGATGGATTCCGCCTCGGGGATATCCCCTTTCAGGATCGAGGCCGACAGGGGTTCCCGCACCGAGCGGGCAATACTTTCCAGTTGCGAAGCCGTGTTATAGCGATTCTGCTGTACGGAATGAAACAGCAAAATGACGCAGAAGATGAAGACAAACAGCATTGTGACGGCAGACACCATCGCCATCTGTTTGATCGTTAAGGAACGGCTGACACGCAAAATGACTCTCCACAAAACTCGAAGCGCAGGGCGCACCAGGGCGTAAACCTGGTGCGCCCGAGTATACCCGATAGCTGCACTTTTAAGAGAGACTTACAATTAGATTAAGCAAAAATCCGATCACCAGTCTGCATAAGGCACCAGCGGTTCCGGCGGTAAGTCCATATCACCCTGCCAGCCTGCGGCAGAATACCGAACATAGAGCAACGCATGGCTCGGGGTATAGTCTTTCGCTTCCTGAATATCGACGCCCAGACCGACAAACCAGTTGGACGTCACACGGCGTTCAACAATCGCCCTTGCGGTATAACCCGTCCCTGACGAGCTACTTCCGGTTCCCATCACACCTTTATCGGTATAACGGCCTGGCTCATTGTCCGGGATCAGCCCCTGCAACGGATAACGCATCACATCTTTTGTTTTTGAATGGGACCATGAGACGGAACCGCCCAGTTCCCATGACCAGTTCTCTGTGCGTTTACGCCAGTTCACCGGTAAGGCAAACGACACATACTCCTGGGGACTGTAGTAACCGCCCTGGCCCAGCGAATAGCCACTTAAATCCTTATCGTAATGCCAGAGCATATTGGACACGCCGACCGTCAGACGCTCGTTGTTCTGATTGATAAGCTTGTAGTAATAGCCGGTCATCCAGCGGACCCGCCAGTTATCTTCGACATTCTTCCCGGTGAGGCTGTCGGCACTCAGGCTTGACCAGATCCCGTTAGCTTCGCCTTTGTCGTAGCTCATGCTCACGCCGCCACCGGTAGCACGCACGCCGCCCCAGGTGGTGTCGGTATTGGGATCTTTTTGCCCGGCGAAGGCCAGCACAGAGCTGGAAATCGGACGACGATGGGCGTTCAGGGTGTAGCCAATCGGCCCCAAGTCGTTGCTGTAGCTCAGGCTGCCCACCACATCGACCACGTCGAAGCCAATCGGCGTTGTACCGATGTCCCACGCCCAGGTGTTGTTCTGCCAGCCGACGGCCACGCTGGCGCCGTTGGCCGACTGGTTCGTGCTGCCGTGACATGGCGTTTCGGCGCAGGTACCCCATGTCGGATCGTAGGTTCCGTTATTGGTGTCAAAGGAACCGGCGTTCATATTGACCAGATCGCTACGGAAGAACATGCGGCCATCCGATAGCGGCGCATCCACCTGGAGCATAGTGGTGTGCGCTTTCAGGTCGGAATAGCCCCCCGTGCCGCTGGATCCCCAGTAGTCGTGTTGCAGCGTGACGTTCAGATCCTGCTGACGATAAAGATCGCCTGCATCGCTGCGCACGCCGCGCTTCAGCCAGTCATCTTTCTCATCGTTACGCGTGAGCCGCGTAAAGCTGTCGTTATCGGTTGGACGAGTCGTTGTGATGCCCGATGAGACCATCGCATCTTTCCAGGTTTCCAGCGCCTGCTGAGGCTGGCCGTTTTGCGCCTGGAAACGGGCGGCATCACGCATCACCAGCGCGCTTTCCATAGAAGGCGGCTGCGATTTTGCCTGCGGAAGAATGGTGTTGAAGGTCTTTTCTGCCACGGCTGAATCGCCCAGACCGGCCTGCGCCATGGCGATCCGGCGCTGCATATTGAGGGAGAGCGGTTCGCCGTTTTGTGCCGCGGGCAGTTTCGCCAGCTCAGCGCGAGCGGCGTCCCTGTTGCCCTGAGCAAGATTGACTTCGGTCAGGCCGAGAATTGCGTCTTCGTTCTGCGGTTCCCGTTGCAGGACGGTGTTGTAGGCGGTTTTCGCGGCCTCATGATCGCCACGCTGTTCAGCCCAGTCCGCCAGCGTTAAGTCGATACGAGTGGACGGGGGCTGCTGGCGAAGCAGCGCTTCCGCCTCCTGCTCTTTTCCACCGTCGCGCAGGCGGTTGGCGTTTTCCAGCACCTGGTTACTTTGCAGGCGGTCCGCCAGCGCCTGGATGTTGCCGTTCCACTTGTCGCGCGGCAGCGTGTTCAGATGCGCCAGCGCGGCCCGGTCCCGATCGTTACCGGACAGGTAAAGCCCGCTGGCGTAAACCTGATCCGGATCGCCCGGTTTCTGGCTTGCCAGCTGGCGCATCAGGTTATCCGCCTGGCTGCGCTGACCCGCGCTATACAGATCGCGTGATAGCCGGTAGGTGATCCACACGTCGCCCGGGGAAAGCGCAAGGCGTCGGCGCTGAATTTCTGCGGCCTGCGCATAGTTTCCCTGGCTTTCCAGCTGTTCAGCCTGAGCCGAGAGCTGCTCGTTCGTCAGGCTACGTTCAATATCATCAATGCTGCGGCGCTGGCTGGCAGAGAGCGACTGAATAAACTGCGTCGCCTTCTCCGGAGACTGCTCGCGATAAATATTGGCAAGACCGCGTACCGCGTTGCTGTTGCCGCTGTCCATCCGCAATGCCTGGCGATAATAGCGTTCAGCCGCGTCGTTATCTTTCCGCGCCGCCGCCGCGTCACCCAGCCCCAGGACCGCGTAGCTGTCCGTATTGTCAATGTTGCGCGCCTGCTGATAATAGCGTTCCGCCTGGGCTGTCTTGTTGGCTTTCAGGGCGTTATCACCCTGCTGGATCAGCAGCCAGTATCGGTTAACCTTCAGCAGGCTGTCCCATTTGCCCCGGTTGTCGCTCTGCGGATCGAGGGCGATCGCCTTTTCAAACTGCGCAACCGCGCGGGCGCGATCGCCTTTCTGCGAATAGGCCTGCCCCAGCGCGCCTACGGCTTCACTGTCGGCGTGGTTGGCGCTGACTGCTTTCTGCAACTCCGTTACCGCTTTACTGCCCTGCCCGGCATCCACTGCGGCTAACCCTTCGGCTTTGGCGCGAAACGCCGGATCGGCGAGCTGTTTTTGCTGCGCTTCAAGCTGGGCGCGCGCCGCCGTCACGTTATCGCCATCGCTGAACACGCTCAGGTATTGTTGCAGCGCGGTAACGCTGGCGCTGCTGGCCGGCTGATCTTTGATCTGCTGGTACCACATGTCCGACGCCTGACTGCGGCCATTGTTCGATTTGGCCATCTCCTGTAACACCGCAAACCCTTCATCACGACGTCCGCTCTGGAACAGAAGCTGCGCCAGCGAAGCCTGTAGCGGGGCGTTGCCCGGACTGCTGGCGTTGATTTTCTTCAGCTGATTAATGGCCAGATTGCGGCGGGCAGGCTCTTTCGCCACCACGTTCCAGTACTCCGTCGCGATGTCGCCGCTGGGCGGATTACCGTCAAACAGTTTGTCATACGCGGCAATAGCTTCCTGCGTGTGCCCGGTGGTGGCGAGCAGACGAGCCTGCTGGAGGGCCTGGCGACCATCCGGCGTGGAGAGCAGCATGGTCGTACGGGAGGACTGATACGCACTGGAATCGGGTGCCATTCCTTTCAGGCGATCCAGCTCTTTTTGCGCGCCCGCCGTATCCCCCTGTCGTAACAGGTAGCGGAAGCGAGCGGCAATCACGTCCGGGTTGTTGGGGTCGATCAGCTCAAGGCGATAGAGCGACTGGCGCACCAAATCCTCACGCTGGGTGGATTCCCCCAGACGAACCTGTTCCAGCAGCTGTCTCTGCTGCGGGGAGTTGGCGGCCTGGGCCAGGGGCATGAGCGCCAGGCCAAGCGATAAGGCGAGTAGATTTAGTGTGAACGTGCGCATTCCTGGCCCCAATCCGGTAGTAATTCACCTTGCGCGGTGAAACGAAAACGATGCTGATCCCACCCTTGTCCAAAGAGGGTCAGAACGTAGCTGTAATAAGCATTGTTATCGGGAAAACGATCGGCGACACGCTGGCGTTGCACCGCCTGCGCGTCCCGTTCTTGTAAAAATGGAAGCAGGGAGGCAGAAAACCCTACCGGCCCATCTCCGGTACGTTTCCCGGTCGCTACGTCCACTTTTTCCGGCGGTAAGCCTTGTTTGATTGTGGTGGTCGCCATGGGCTTGAAACGCGCCAGTAGCCGGGCTTTTTGCGGATCGTTATCGTTCATCATCCCTACCCACAGATAGACGCGAATCGCATCGTAACTGCCGATCAGGGTCGTATCCTGCTTCAACTGCCAGCCGCCCTTTTTCTGGTATTTCACCCAGTTCGGGGAAAATCCTTTTGGCGCGGTCTCCAGCAGCAGACGCAGGTTGGTTTCACGGAGCGTTGTCCACGGTGCGCCGAAACGGGTGAAATAGCTCGCAAGCTGCGGCGGCAGGTAGCTGGGGTTGAAGCGCCAGACACTCTCATCGGCAAAACCGACTTTACCCGGCAGCAGCATAGAACCCAGCCCCGGCACCTTCACCACTTCCTCACTGGCAATGCGCGTCAACAGCGCCTTACCCGTGCGTGTGTAATCGGGATTTTTCCACAGCCGCCCGGCTTCCAGCAGCGACCAGGCAATCCAGATATCGGCATCGGACGCGGAGTTAGGGTCGATAACCGCCCAGGTGTTGTCGTCCTTTTTTCCCCATAGCCACGCCGGGAGATGTTGGGCTAAATCCCCCTCGGCAAGGTTATCGCGCGTCCATGTCAGCAGCAGATCGAACGTCTTGCGATCGTTTGCTGCCAGGGCAAAGAACAGTCCGTAGCTTTGCCCTTCGGAGGTGGTGATTTTGCGCGCGTCACTGGGATCAATGACGCGCCCACTTTCGCTCATATAATCCTGCTTGAACGTCTCCCAGGCAGGCCAGCGACAGGCGGCATGCAGATTCGCCGCCGCCAGCATCAACGCTGCGACTACACACCCGCGAAAGATTTTCATCACGGCTTACTCATGGTCCGGGTTAAGACGACGACGGCTGATGATTCGCAGCAGACGCCACAATACCCACGCCAGCAATACAACGCTGAGCGCAGCCAGCACGGCCAGCAGCACCGGGTGGTTAGAGAGGGCGTACCACAGGCGTTCGAACCACGGCAGATGACCGACGTAGTAGACATCCCCCACGCGCAGGCTGTTTACCCCCGACTCACGGATCACCGAGACGGAACCGAACATTGCCGCCCGTTTACCGCTGTCGTTCATGGCCGTGTTGAGCAGCTCATAGCCGCGCGGGCTGTCCGCCAGCAGGGCGATCACGCTGCGCTGGTCGTTATACGGAGACTGGAAGCCAACAATCGCAGCCATCGGACCCGTTGAGCTTACGGTCGTCCTGATATTGGCCTGACGATCGCCGCTGTCCGGCATGATGCTCGGGAACTCGGTCTGACGCAGCGGCGTGTTGACCCATGACTGAGCCGCCTGCACCAGCAGATCGACGCGCTTCTCGTCTTTCAGCTTGTCCGGAATGTTGCCGATGACCATGATATCGGCATCTTTGTTCTGGATCTGGCTACCGTCATCCGTCACCGTCACGTTGATAGCCGGTAAGCCGGTTTGCGCCCCGACGGTGCCCATGGTGTCCAGCAGCGTGGCAACCTGGCCTTCGTTGGCCGATTTTGGCATCACGACAATCGATTCAGAGAGATCAGCCATGCGGCTGAACGGGAAACTGGCGTTAGCAAACGCACGCAGATCCGGCATCGCGATAAAGTGGTAATACTTCGAGAAGTCGATTGTGGAATCATCACCAATCACCACGTGGTTTTGCACCGGCTGGAAGGTAATACAGTTTTCCACCGATCCACCCGGCATCGGGTTCATGTACTGGAAGTTAAACCGCAGCTGGTTCACCGCACCGAGCTTCAGCGCCGGGATCGACACATCGGTTTTGCCATCCAGCAGCCCCTGCAATACAGGCAGACGAAGCATCAACCGGTTTGTCTCCTGGCTGCTGGTCAGGCTGAAGGATTGCAGGAACTGGTTGTTGAGGCTGATATCCATGCGCGAGCTGTCTTTGGTTACCGGCGCGGTGTAACGGTAGTTCAGGTTGATATCAATACCGTTGGTGCGCAGCAGATAGAGATCCGGCGGCAGGTTCAGCGACAGGCTGACAGGAGAAGGTTCAAGCCCGGTTGACTGCAATTGCTCTTCATAGGTTTTCAGCTCGCCGAAGGTAATCGCGCGGTCGGTGCGGACCCAGTTCGGCGCATCATAAGGCTTACGTGCCAGCAGCGGTTTCACCTCATCCACCACGACGCTATTACCGCGGAACAGGATATTGCCCTGCGCAATGCCTTTTGCCGCCTGCACCAGATCTTTATCATCACGCCCGAAGATCACCAGCAGCTTCACGTACGGATTGTCCGGATGGCTGATCATCTCGATGGTGGGCGCTTTCACCTCTGGATGGTCCCGCAGGAATGCCGGGCGTTTGGCGTTGGTGGCAAACACAATCGCGTTTTTGTCCGGCATTTTGTCGTACATAACCGGGAAACTCTGGCCACGCCAGCCGGAGCGGGAACCAAACCAGGATGCCACGATAGAGGCCGCCAGCTGTTCGGTCACATCAGGAGAGCCCGCAAACACCATTGGCAGGTTCAGTGGACGGTTATCACGCGGGTCGAAGAATGGCACCGGGAAGGCGGAGAGATCGTTTTTCAACGCCAGCGGCTGATAGGTCATCTGAAGCGAAGAGTTACGACCAACATCCAGCCACAGGGTGCTGCTGGCCGGGTTTTCACAGACATCGCGGTAATGGCCGACAAATTCCAGACGCACGCGGTTAAAGTCGGTGATAAACAGCGGGTTAATCGGCACCTGAGCCAGGGTTTTCTTACCCAGTTGCTCTTTGGTGACGGGCAGGACGTCCATCAGCTCATCATTCAGATAGACCTTAAGCTGGGATTGCACCGGCAGCAGCGACGGCGATGGCGTGTATTCCAGGTTGAGCATCGCTTTCGACACGACTTCATCGCTACGCATACCGAATTCGACACCGCCATTTGGGTTGATGCCGCGCAGAACCATGCTGCCCGGAGGAGGCGCGATCTGGGCGAACGTCAGCTTAACGTCACGCGACGGCGTATTTTCCGCAACCACCGGTGCACTGGCTCCCGGCACGCCAGGCATAACCTGCCCAACCACCGGGTTGTCGGCGGGCAGCGTATTCCCCGTCGTCGGCTGATTCGGGACGACGTTTTCCGTTTGCCCCGGCGCCGCCGTCACTACCGGATCGGTCGCTTGCGCGACGACAGGCACCGTTGGCGCGGGTGTGGTCGCTGCGTTATCAGGCGCCGCGTTAGCCACTGTTGCAGGGAGCGCACTCATCCCCATTGCCACTGCACATAACCAGGAAAGTTTTGTTTTCATCGCGTTATCATCATTGTTGAGCCATAACCGGGTCCGCCTGCTTCGCTTCATCTCGCTCAGGTCGACGCGGAATGAACGACACGACCCAGGAAACCAGTGAAGTAAGTGACCGGAAAATTAATTTCACCGACGACGGGGCAAATTCTGCAAGGTGACGATAGCCACGGAACCCCAGCTTAAGAATATCCAGCAGGCTTTCCAGAGGCTTATCCTCAGGGAAGCTGTCCTGCCAGAGAGCCCACGTATCCGCGCGGGCAAACGTACACTGCACAAAATCAATGTGTTGCTTTTTAGTCAGCGGCATCAGTTGCAGACCCACTTCATTTCCTCTCACACGCACCACCTGCGTCGGGAAGACATACTCCTGCTGGCCGCGCTTAAGCAATAGGTTGACCTTCTGCCCCTCAAGCACCTTCGCCTGACCGTTAATCTTGATACCCAGACCGCCATCCGAAAAGTCATGTACGGTACAGGAGAAGAGATGTCCATCGTCGCGGGCAATGGCCGCTGGCATGCTGATTTCGACGCGATGCGCGCGGCGAACCTGTTTGCTCTCCACCGATACCGCCACCGCGCCACCGAGGATAATCAGGTTATAAAACACCCACGCCATACTCACGAAGACCGTCAGAATTTCGTTTTCCGGGCCGTAGAAGTAGCGCCAGACCCCAACAATCACGCCCACAATATTCAGCAGCACCAGGAAGATATAGGGCCGGGAGATCACCCAGTCGACATACTCCTCTTCCACCAGCCCGCCCTTCGCGGTGACGTTGAATTTCCCTTTATGCGGGTTAATCAGCGCCACCATGGTTGGCGGCGCGATATACCAGGCCAGCACCGTTTCGTAGATTTCACTCCAGAACGAATGGCGATATTTCCCCTGAATCTTCGAGTTCGTCAGGCTGGCGTGGATCATGTGCGGCAGAACGAACAGGGCAATCATCAGCGCAGGCGCATAGATGATGTAAGCGTGAAGAAGCAGGAACGCCAGCGGCGCAGTGAGGAAGATAAGCCGTGGAATACCCGACAGGAAGTGGAACATGGCGTTGACGTAGCACAGCCGTTGCGCCAGTTTCAGTCCTTTACCCATCAGCGGGTTATCGAGGCGGAAAATTTGCACCATGCCGCGCGCCCAGCGAATACGCTGGCCGATGTGCGCCGACAGGGATTCCGTGGCCAGCCCCGCCGCCTGAGGAATGCGCATGTAGGCGGAGGTATAGCCAAGACGGTGCAGACGCAGCGAAGTGTGCGCATCTTCCGTGACCGTCTCGACGGCGATCCCGCCAATTTCATCCAGCGGTTTACGGCGGATCACCGCACAGGAGCCGCAGAAGAACGTTGCGTCCCACATGTCGTTCCCGTCCTGCACCAGGCCATAGAACAGTGTGCCCTCGTTCGGGGTTTTACGAAAACGACCGAGGTTACGTTCAAACGGGTCCGGCGAGAAGAAGTGGTGCGGCGTCTGCATCATCGCCAGCTCTTTCTCCTTCAGGAACCAGCCCATGGTCATTTGCAGGAACGAGCGCGTTGGCACGTGGTCGCAGTCGAAAATAGAGACGAACTCCCCTTTGGCATATTTCAGCGCATTGTTGATGTTACCGGCCTTAGCGTGTTCATGCGTGGTACGGGCGATGTACTCGACCCCTACTTCGTCCGCGAACTGGCGGAACTCGGCGCGGCCACCGTCATCGAGGATCCAGATTTTGATTTTATCCTTCGGCCAGTCGATACCCAGCGCGGCGTAAATGGTGTTTTTCACCACCGACAGGTCTTCGTTGTAGGTCGGCACGAAGAGGTCCACCGTTGGCCACTGGGTCGTGTCTTTTGGCAGCGGCACCGGCTGTCGATTCAGCGGCCAGATAACCTGGAAGTAACCCAGCACCAGCACGATCCAGGCGTAGGTCTCAGCGAACAGCAGCACTAACCCACACACCAGGCTGACCGGATCGTCCCAGTTCAGCGTTGAGGTATATCGCCACCAGATGTAGCGGCAGGAAACGGTCAGCGACAGCACGATCAGCATCAGGGCAGAAAAACGCCCCGGAATGCGCCGCACCAGCAGCGCCACGCCCCACAGCAGGATCAGGAAGGTAAACTGTGCCAGCGGGTTGAAGGGCTGGGTAATACAGACCAGCGCCAGTATGAGCGAGAACACCACCACCACGCCGAGAATAAAACGCCGTAAGCCCGGGTGAAGGTGCCCGAGCTCTTTGTGATTATCTAAATGACCTGTTCTATCGCCAACCCGGTCGGGTAGCCGGTTAAGCCACTGGTGATAGTGTTCACGTAAGTTCTGCACGCGATCGAAGCTGCGCCAGCGGGACGTTTTTTTCTCCGCACCCGTTGAGGTCGCCAGAAGCCAGATGGACTGTATAGCGTAGCGCGCGGGATCGAGCGGACGCGGCTTGTCAGGGTTGATATGCGGATAGAGTTCACCGTGGCGCGCACGAATACGTTGCCAGCGTGGATGTTCGAGGGGGATGAACATCCACGCCAGAATCATCCAGAAGCAGCCCAGCGCAGCGCTCAGCGATGAGGCGCCGTGATGACGGTAATGGCGGTAGCGTTCACTTAAGCGCGAACTGACCGGCGGGATGAGCAACCAGTTGGTCAGGCGGCTCATACTGAACTCCCGGCAGGCTCCGGCCGTTTCGCAAAGTGCAGCAGACACCAGTTGGCCAGCGTCAGGATCTCTTCTGCCGCCAGTGAATCACTACGGTACTCCCCAAGCGGTTGTTTGGAAGCGAGGCACTCCGCCATCGCTTCGTCACGATGGATAACCATTGGCAACAGGCGGCGCTGACTCTGGAGCCAGACCTGGTACAGATCGTCCTGGATCTGGCTGCCAATGCGCAGATCGTTAATCAGAATATGGGCATTGGCAGGCATTGCCTGTTGATGCAGACGGATATGACAATTCGCATCTACGTTCGCAATGGAGAGCACATGGTCGCACTGCGCCAGAAGCTGGCGGGTCAGCGACGCGGCGCCGTGCGGCAGGTCCAGCAGGATCCACTGATAGTGTCCGCTCTCTTTCAGACTCTGCAAAGCGGTGGTGAAGCGAGAGAACAGACGCTGAAACGCAGCTTCATTCCCGCGTTCGGTTTCCGTCATCTGACCAAAGGGAAGCAAATCGAGCTGGGAGGTATAGCGCAAACCCGCATCCCGCCAGTCTTTATCGTCCAGAAGCGCGCGCCCCCATCCGTTTTCATGCGTAAAGTCGACATTGAATAACATGCGCAGCAAATTATCGGAGCAGGCATCAATAACCAGTACTGATTCACCTAAAACCTGTAATGACCACGCCAGCGCCGCGGTTACGGAAGTTGTACCCACTCCACCACGGACGCCCTGTAATCCTAGTACGGCCATCAATGGCTTCCTTATTGTTGTTGGGCAAACTCAGCTAATAACGGCCAACGTTTAATAGCCGCAGCCAACTGTTCCCGCTGGGAAATATCGGTGTAATCTATTTCAGGCAATGAAAAAGCCTGCGTGAGCGCCAGAAAGTCGTTTTGGAATGTGTAACCCAGGCTTGGGTCGACTGGAGTTGCGGGTTCGTTATTTTGCATTCTTATTTCATCCCTTTGAGTAAAATCATAAGATTCAGATGCAGCGAGGCGTCCTGCCCACGAAATTTCATTTACATGCTAAATCTGATGTTCTTTAATTTCAATGTTAGGTTTATTTCTACGCTTTCGCTAGTAAACTGAGAGACATAGAAATTCGACGAAAAGAGGGACACCGTGGACTCCATATTTTCTATTGGCATCCAGACATTATGGGACGAATTGCGCCACATGCCAGTCGGAGGAGTCTGGTGGGTTAATACGGATCGTAATGAAGATGCCATCAGTCTGGTAAACCAGACGATAGCGGCGCAGGGTAAGGATTACCGCGTGGCCGTCATTACGATGGGCGATGAGCCAAAGTCAATCATCAGGCTCGAAACTGACCGTGGACCCCAGACAGTACGATTATTTTCCATGCCAGCGGAGGCCGACAGTTTATACTTTTTGCCCCGCGATATTCAGTGCTCTATTGTTCCTGAACACTATTTACTGATTCTTAAATGTTCTCAAAACGGTCTACAAAATATCCCGTCTGAAAAACTGCTGAAATGGCTGGGAAGAATCAGCAGATGGGCAAAAAATCAAAATTGCACCTTATTGGTTGTTAACCCGGGCAGTAATAACGACAAACTTTTTTCACTTTTAATGAGTGAATACCGTTCCCTCTATGGCCTGGCCAGTATTCGTGTCCAGACTGACAGCCATCTTTACGACGTGGCTTTCTGGTGCAATGAAAAAGGGGTGAGCTCCCGACAGCAGCTTACCCTCAAAAATGTCGGGGACGAGTGGCATCTTGCTCAACAGGAAGAGACGGTGGTTCAGCCACGCAGTGATGAAAAGCGCGTTCTGAGTCATATTGCGGTACTGGAAGGTGCGCCTGCACTGTCTGAGCATTGGTCACTGTTCGAAACTAACGAGGCCTTATTTGATGAGGCGCGCACCACGCAGGCGGCGACCATTATCTTCTCGTTGATCCAGAATAACCAAATCGAAACGCTGGCACGGCACATTCACACATTACGTCGCCAGCGCGGCAGCGCATTAAAAATCGTGGTACGTGAAAATAATACCAGCCTGCGCGCCACCGATGAGCGCTTATTACTGGGCTGCGGCGCGAATATGGTCATTCCCTGGAATGCTCCCCTGTCGCGCTGTCTGACGCTGATCGAAAGCATTCAGGGCCAGCAGTTTAATCGATATGTTCCGGAAGATATCAGCACCCTGCTTTCAATGACGCAGCCGATGAAACTGCGCGGCTACCAGAAATGGGACACCTTCTGCGATGCGGTGGGCAACATGATGAGCAATACGCTTTTACCGGCAGACGGAAAAGGGGTGATGGTTGCCCTGCGTCCTGTGCCGGGCATTCGCGTTGAGCAGGCGCTCACCTTGTGCCGCCCTAATCGTATCGGGGATATCATGACCATTGGCGATAATCGCCTGGTGCTGTTCCTCTCCTTCTGTCGGGTGAACGATCTGGATACCGCCCTGAACCATATCTTCCCGCTGCCTACCGGGGATATTTTCTCGAACCGCATGGTCTGGTTTGAAGATAATTTGATCAGCGCTGAGCTTGTCCAGATGCGAGCCCTGGCACCTGAAAAATGGGCCAAACCGTTGCCTGTAACAAGTGGTGCCAAACCGGTTCTGAACGCGAAACATGACGGGCATGTATGGCGTCGGGTTCCTGAGCCGCTACGCTTAATGGATGAGAACAAGGAGAGCGTTCCATTATGAATATCAGCGATATCATCCAACTGGTTGTTCTGTGCGCGCTGATTTTTTTGCCGCTTGGCTACTATGCACGCCATTCCCTGCGCCGTATTCGCGATACGATCAGATTACTGTTCGTCAAACCTCGCTATATTAAACCCGCCGGAACACTGACTCGCGCTTCAAACGTCAAGGCAAACCGAAAACATGACTAATTCTACCTATACCTCTTCAGCGCCATCGCCACTCTGGCAATACTGGCGCGGTCTGTCCGGCTGGAATTTCTACTTTCTGGTGAAGTTTGGTCTGCTGTGGGCAGGCTATCTTAATTTCCACCCGCTGCTTAATCTGGTGTTTATGGCATTCCTGCTGATGCCAATCCCGAACCTCAGGCTGCACCGTATACGTCACTGGATTGCTATCCCTATCGGTTTCGCCCTGTTCTGGCATGATACCTGGCTACCCGGCCCCGAAAGCATTATGAGCCAGGGCTCCCAGGTCGCAGGTTTCAGTGCGGACTATATGCTCGATCTGGTTGAGCGCTTTATTAACTGGCAGATGATTGGCGCGGTATTTGTCCTGCTGGTTGCCTGGCTGTTCCTGTCTCAGTGGATCCGGGTGACGGTGTTTGTCGTCGCGATTATGATCTGGCTAAACATCCTGACGCTGACGGGCCCGAGCTTCTCGCTGTGGCCAGCCGGTCAGCCGACGACAACCGTAACCACCACGGGCGGTTCCGCCGCCGCTACCGTCGCGACAGCAGGGGATACGCCTGTGGTTGGGGATATTCCAGCGCAGACGGCACCGCCGACATCTACGAACCTGAACGCGTGGCTCTCCAGTTTTTACGCTGCGGAAGATAAGCGTCAGACGAAATTCCCGGACGCGCTG
This sequence comes from Enterobacter sp. CCUG 70166, assembly GCF_020224095.1. Lineage (NCBI taxonomy): Bacteria > Pseudomonadati > Pseudomonadota > Gammaproteobacteria > Enterobacterales > Enterobacteriaceae > Enterobacter > Enterobacter sp. CCUG 70166. The sequence goes on along the minus strand of NZ_NRIQ01000016.1, from coordinate 3,146 downwards.
CCTGCCGATGCTCAGCCGTTTGAGTTGCTGGTCATTAACATCTGTTCTCTGTCCTGGGCTGACGTTGACGCGGCTGGTTTGATGTCGCACCCGCTGTGGTCGCATTTCGATATTCAGTTCAAAGACTTCAACTCGGCCACGTCGTACAGCGGCCCAGCGGCTATCCGCCTGCTGCGCGCGAGCTGTGGGCAGCCCTCGCATAAGAACCTCTACCAGCCGGCAGCTAACCAGTGTTACCTGTTTGATAACCTGGCAAAACTGGGCTTTACCCAACACCTGATGATGGGCCATAACGGTCAGTTCGGTAACTTCCTGAAAGAAGTGCGTGAACAGGGTGGCATGCAGGCCCCACTGATGGACCAGAAAGGGCTGCCAGTGACGTTACTGGGCTTCGATGGCTCGCCGGTCTATGACGATACCGCCGTACTTCAGCGCTGGTTCGACACCGTCGGTAAAGAGGAAGGGACGCGTAGCGCGACGTTCTATAATACGCTGCCGCTTCACGACGGGAACCATTATCCGGGCGTAAGCAAAACGGCCGATTACAAGGCCCGTGCGCAGAAGTTCTTTGACGAGCTGAACGCGTTCTTTAACGAGCTGGAAAAATCAGGTCGTAAAGTGATGGTGGTGGTGGTCCCGGAACATGGTGGAGCGCTGAAAGGCGACAGGATGCAGGTGTCTGGTCTGCGCGATATCCCAAGCCCGTCCATCACAAACGTTCCGGCCGGGATTAAGTTCTTTGGCATGAAGGCACCGCATCAGGGCGCGCCAGTTGAGATCACCCAGCCAAGCAGCTATCTGGCCATCTCGGAACTGGTTGCTCGCGCTGTAGACGGTAAGCTGTTTGTGGAAGATAGCGTGAACTGGGATCAGCTCACCAGCGGGCTGCCGCAGACGGCGGAGGTATCGGAAAACGCCAATGCGGTGGTGATCCAGTATCAGAATAAGCCTTATGTCCGACTGAATGCCGGGGATTGGGTGCCGTATCCGCAGTGACCTGCTACACCCTCTCCCCCTGTGGGGAGAGGGTTACTCTGCACTTCGTAATGAAATTTCACCGCCCACCCAGGGCTTAATCACGCCATCCTGTTCAAGCAGCAACGCGCCCTGCGCGTCAATGCCGCGTGATGTGCCGTAAATCTCTTTATCCCCAATCAGCAGCTTCACCGGTCGGTTAATAAAGTTATCCAGCTTTTCCCAGCGGGAAAGGAATGGCGCTAACCCCTCTTGTTCAAAGAGCGTCAGCGAACTACGCAACTCATTGATCATGCGGACGGCAAGCGTATTGCGATCGATGGTGATCCCCGCTTCCTGTAGGTTGGTCCAGGCCTGGTTCACGACATCGTTCTGCACGTTTCGCATCACCATGTTCAGCCCCGCCCCAATGACGATCTGTGCGGCATCGCCTGTTTTTCCCGTCAGTTCGACCAGGATCCCCGCCAGCTTTCGATCGTTGAGATACAGATCGTTGGGCCATTTTACCCGCACCTGATCGGCACCCAAATCATGCAGCACCTCTGCCATCACAATGCCGATGACCAGGCTCAGCCCGATGGCCGCAGCTGGCCCCTGTTCAAGCCGCCAGTACATGGAAAGGTAGAGGTTGGCACCAAATGGCGAAAACCACTTACGCCCCCGGCGGCCACGTCCTGCCTGTTGGTACTCGGCAACGCAGGCATCACCGGATTTCAGCTCGCTCAGGCGATCCAGCAGATACTGGTTCGTCGAATCAATGACCGGCAATACCGCGACGTTACCGTGTCCAATCTGGCTGCGGATGATCTCTTCATTCAGTAACTGGATTGGTTCCGGCAGGCTGTAGCCTTTTCCCGGCACCGTAAACACATCTACGCCCCAGTCGCGGAGCGTTTGAATATGTTTATTGATGGCAGCGCGGCTCATGCCCAGCTGTTCGCCCAGCTGCTCGCCAGAATGAAACTCGCCATCAGCAAGAATACCGATGAGAGTTAACGGAATAGTATTGTCCTTCACGCAATGGTCTCCACGGCATTCACTTCGCCCGTTCGGCCAATAAAGCGAACTTCAGGCTCCAGCCAGACGTTAAATTTTTCGCCCACACGCTGGCGAACATGATGCGCCAGGTTGACGACATCCTCACTTGTCGCGTTGGACTGATTGATCAGCACCAGTGCCTGCTGACGATGAACAGCAGCGCCACCAAGCGTAGTACCTTTTAATTCACATTGATCGATAAGCCAGCCTGCGGCCAGCTTCACGCTGCCATCCGCCTGAGGATAATGCGGGGCCGTTGGCCAGCCAGCGAGAAACGCTTTCGCATTTTCGCTGCCGATCACCGGATTTTTGAAGAAACTGCCCGCATTTCCATTCACTTTCGGGTCCGGAAGCTTGGTCATTCGCATGTGGCAAACGGAATCAAAAACCTCACGCGGTGTGACGGTAGCCGGATCGAGACGGGCCAGATCGCCGTAAGTCAGAACAGGTTTCCATGCTTTCGCCAGACGCAGGCCAACGGCCACAATGACAAAACGATCCTGATAGTCGTGCTTGAAAATGCTGTCGCGATAGCCAAAACGGCACTGCTCTGCGGTTAAGCGTTGAGCATTTCCCGTAGCCAGTTCGATGCAGTCGACATATTCGCAGACGTTTTTCAGTTCGATGCCGTAGGCACCGATGTTTTGAATAGGAGATGATCCTGCACAGCCCGGGATCAGGGCCAGGTTTTCCAGTCCGGGCATCCCTTTTTCAAGGGTATATTGCACCAGATGGTGCCAGTTTTCGCCAGCACCCACGTGTAAATGCCAGCTGTCAGCGCTCTCTTTACGCTCAATCCCCATGATGCGATTAACGATTACCGTCCCCGCAAAATCATCGAGAAACAGGACATTACTTCCTTCGCCCAGAATAAGTACGGGTTCACCGTTTTCTGTTGCGTTTTGCCAGGCATTCAGCAACTGCTGAGCACTGTCGGCACGTACAATTTGATTAGCATTCCGTTGAATACCAAAGGTATTCCAGGGCTTAAGGGAGTGATTCATAGACGCTATCCTGATGCAAAAACCGGGATAGTTTACCGTATATACGAAGGGATGGGTGATTAGTTTATGGAAAGGAAGCAGGTGCAGAAACGCAAAAAGGCCATCCTTTCGGATGGCCTCTTCACTTGT
>NZ_NRIQ01000015.1:0-150572 GCF_020224095.1 Enterobacter sp. CCUG 70166 | reverse complement strand
GTGTCATACTCAACGTGAGAGGTGTTGATGGTGATACCACGAGCTTTTTCTTCTGGTGCGTTATCGATCTGATCGAAAGCACGAGCAGCACCGCCGTAGGTTTTAGCCAGTACGGTAGTGATTGCAGCGGTCAGCGTTGTTTTACCATGGTCAACGTGGCCGATAGTACCGACGTTAACGTGCGGTTTTGTACGTTCAAACTTTTCTTTAGACATCGATTGTCCCTCTAAGACACGGATAAATCGGTGATATCACCACATCAACCAGGCGAAAATGCCTGAACTGTTGAATACATTTACATTGAAACAGAGAGAAAGGGAGGGAGAAGTGAAGTGGTGCTGATACCCAGAGTCGAACTGGGGACCTCACCCTTACCAAGGGTGCGCTCTACCAACTGAGCCATATCAGCACGTATTGGAGCGGGCAGCGGGAATCGAACCCGCATCATCAGCTTGGAAGGCTGAGGTAATAGCCATTATACGATGCCCGCATCCTGAAACTCGGCTACCCAGTTCTTTCTGTAACAAAAAAAGAGATTTCTCTCTTTTCTGTTCGAGCTGGTCAATTTTTCCAACCAGCTCCGGCGGCGTTGACGCTGCCAGAAAGTGGTGGTGGGGGAAGGATTCGAACCTTCGAAGTCTGTGACGGCAGATTTACAGTCTGCTCCCTTTGGCCGCTCGGGAACCCCACCGGACTTGATGGTGCCGACTACCGGAATCGAACTGGTGACCTACTGATTACAAGTCAGTTGCTCTACCTACTGAGCTAAGTCGGCATCAAGTAGCGCGCATTCTATGGAGACCTGCGCAGTCATGCAACTAAAAAATTGCATAAAACGTTCTTTCGCTCACATTTTATTCGAAACCAGGGCTAACCGCTGTAAATTCATCCGCTCGTGATTAAAAATCCAACATGAACGCCTGATTTCGGCACGCTATAGCCCCGGGTGATGCCTGCCCGGTTAAGCATCGCTTTCCCATATTTTTTCTTATTATTCCTCTCATCTGGTGTTAACCTCCTGCCCATTGTCCAAAATTAACTATGTGATGAGCCCGCACCCGCCGTTTCGTGATGGTTCACAGAAGCATGCTTATGAGCAAAAAAGAGCAAACGTTAATGACGCCCTATCTTCAGTTTAACCGTAGCCAGTGGGCAGCCCTGCGTGACTCCGTCCCTATGACACTGACGGAAGGTGAAATCGCACGGCTAAAAGGGATAAACGAAGATCTCTCCCTGGAAGAGGTGGCAGAAATCTATCTCCCCCTCTCTCGCTTGCTTAACTTTTACATCAGCTCCAACTTGCGTCGTCAGGCCGTACTGGAACAGTTCCTCGGCACGAACGGTCAACGTATTCCTTATATCATCAGTATTGCGGGCAGCGTGGCAGTGGGTAAAAGTACCACCGCGCGCGTGCTACAGGCGCTGCTGAGCCGCTGGCCGGAACACCGCAGCGTGGAGCTGATCACCACCGACGGCTTCCTGCATCCCAATGAGGTGCTGAAAGAACGCGGCCTGATGAAGAAGAAGGGCTTCCCGCTCTCTTATGATATGCACCGCCTGGTAAAGTTTGTCTCTGATTTAAAATCGGGCGTGCCGAACGTTACCGCACCGGTCTACTCGCATCTGATCTACGACCGCATCCCGGATGGTGACAAAACGGTGGTGCAGCCCGACATCCTGATTCTGGAGGGCTTAAACGTACTGCAAAGCGGGATGGATTACCCTCACGATCCGCATCACGTGTTTGTCTCTGACTTCGTCGATTTCTCAATTTATGTGGATGCGCCTGAAGATCTGTTGCAACGCTGGTATATCAACCGCTTCCTGAAGTTCCGTGAAGGGGCGTTCACCGACCCGGATTCTTACTTCCACAACTACGCTCAGCTCTCTGAAGAAGAGGCTATCAACGTGGCGACCGGGCTGTGGAATGAGATCAACTACGTCAACCTCAAAGAGAACATCCTGCCGACGCGCGAACGTGCAAGCCTGATCCTCACCAAGAGTGAGAAACACGCCGTTGACCAGATTCGTTTACGGAAGTAGATCTCAGACGTAAAAAAACCGGCTTATCGCCGGTTTTTTCCTTTATGCATGCGGCTTTTCGCCGTTTTCATCCTGATCGACCGCGAAGCAGGCCACCAGCTGTCCGCCATAATCTTTCAGTTGTGGCTGCAACTGCGTACACGGACCGAAGCGGCGACGGCAGCGAGCGTTGAACGCACATCCCGGCGGCGGGTTAAGCGGGCTTGGTAACTCGCCGGTCAGCTTAATGCGCTCACGGCGGTCATCCGGGTTCAGTCGCGGCGTCGCAGACAGTAGTGCCTGAGTATATGGATGACGCGGGTTATTAAAGATCTGATCTTTCGTCCCCTTCTCTACGCAGCGTCCCAGATACATCACCATCACCTCATCGGCAATGTGCTCAACCACAGACAGGTCATGGGAGATGAAAACGTACGACAGCCCAAGATCCTGCTGTAAATCCATCATCAGGTTCAGCACCTGCGCACGCACGGATACGTCGAGCGCCGAAACCGGTTCATCGGCAATCACCACGTCCGGGTCGAGCATCAGACCACGGGCGATGGCGATACGCTGACGTTGACCGCCAGAGAACATATGCGGATAGCGATCGTAATGCTCGGTTTTCAGGCCCACCTTCGCCATCATCGCCAGCGCTTTTTCACGACGCTGCTCTTTGCTCAGGTTGCTGTTGATCAGCAGCGGCTCTTCCAGAATCTGCCCCACTTTTTTTCGCGGGTTCAGCGAACCATACGGATTCTGGAACACAATCTGGATTTTCTGACGTCGCAGTTTCTGCGCCTGCGGATCGTGCTTGAGCAGATCCTGGCCCTGATAGTAAAGCTCGCCGCCAGTCGGAACTTCAATCATCGTTAACAGACGGCCCAGCGTGGACTTCCCACAGCCAGATTCCCCTACCACCGCCAGCGTTTTTCCGCGTTCGAGAGTAAAGGAGACACCATCCAGCGCTTTTACCAGGCGCTCAGGAGCAAAGAGGCCCTTCTTCACCGGGTAATGTTTTTTCAGGTCGATGGCCTGCAACAGCATTTGTTGCGTACTCATAGTGTTGGCCTCCCGGCATCATCGAGTGGGTAGTGGCATTTCGACTGACGTCCGTCAGCTAACAGGTTCAGCTCCGGCTCGTCGACGCGGCATTTATCCGTCGCATACGGGCAGCGCGGGTTAAGCAGACAGCCCTGAGGACGGTCATATTTACCCGGTACCACCCCCGGCAGCGAGGCCAGACGCGCTTTATCCTGCGCGAACTCCGGCAGCGCGCGCAGCAGCGCCTGCGTATAGGGATGACGCGGGGCCCGGAAGATATCGTGTGAACTCCCGGTCTCCACCACCTGGCCTGCATACATCACAATGATTTTGTGTGCCGCTTCAGCCACCAGCGCCAGATCGTGCGTAATCAGCACCAGCGCCATATTCTCTTTCTGCTGCAACTCCAGCAGTAGCTCAATAATTTGCGCCTGAATGGTCACGTCCAGCGCGGTTGTCGGTTCATCGGCAATCAGCAGTTTTGGACGACAGGCAATGGCCATCGCGATCATTACACGCTGACTCATCCCACCGGACAACTGGTGCGGATAAACGTCCAGACGCGATGCCGGATCGGGTATACCCACCTGCGTCAGCAGGTCAATAGCGCGCTGGCGACGGGTTTGCTTGTTACCGCCCTGGTGCACCTTAATGGCTTCCATAATCTGGAAACCCACGGTGTAACACGGGTTCAGACTGGTCATCGGGTCCTGGAAGATCATCGCCACTTCCGCTCCCACCAGTTGGCGGCGCTGTTTTTCGGAAATGCGCTGCAGATCCTGACCATTGAACTCCAGGCTTTCCGCCATTACGCGGCCGGGATAGTCAATCAGCCCCATGATTGCCAGTGAACTCACTGACTTACCGGAACCGGACTCCCCAACGATACCAACCACTTCGCCCTGATTTACGCTATAGCTGATGCGGTCCACAGCACGAAACGGTGTGCCTTCATCGCCGAAGTGCACCGATAATTTATCTACATTTAATAACGCCATCTCGTGCCTCTTACTGCTTCAGTTTGGGATCAAGTGCATCACGCAGACCATCACCCATCAGGTTAAATGCCAGCACCGTCAGCAGAATCGCCAGACCCGGGAAGGTGACGACCCACCAGGCGCTTTGCGCGAACTGCAACACGTCGGAGAGCATGGTGCCCCATTCCGGTGTTGGCGGCTGCGCACCCATGCCAAGGAAGCCAAGAGCGGCCATATCGAGAATGGCGTTAGAAAAACCGAGCGACGCCTGAACAATCAGCGGTGCAAGGCAGTTAGGAAGAATATTGACGAACATCTGGCGCATCGCCCCCGCACCCGCCACTCGAGATGCCGTTACATAATCGCGGTTCACCTCGACCAGCACGGCCGCACGGGTTAATCGGACATAGTGAGGAAGCGCAACGAACGTTAGCGCGAGCGCGGCATTGCCTATCGAAGGACCAAAGACCGCGACCAGCACCAGGGCCAGCAGAAGGCTTGGCAATGCCAGCATGATATCGACGATACGCATGATGACGTTATCAACGATGCCGCCGAAGTAGCCCGCCACCAGACCAAGCACAACGCCCATGATCAGCGACAACACCACAACGAGACAGCCAACCAGCAGAGAGAGGCGCGCGCCGTACATCAGACGAGACAGCACATCGCGGCCAACGTCATCAGTACCGAGCAGGTGCGTCAGGCTACCACCTTCCTGCCAGGCCGGTGGCGCGAGCAGCGCATCACGGAACTGGTCCGCGGGGTTATACGGCGCAAGGAAGTTCGCAAACACCGCAATAAGGATCATGATGGAAACATACACCAGCCCGACGACCGCGCCTTTGTTGCGCTTGAAGTAGTGCCAGAATTCCTGCATCGGCGTCATTGGCACCGGTGCGGTAACCGCTTTATTTTGAGTAACTTGTGACATGATGGCCCCTTACTTCTTATGACGAATACGCGGGTTCACCACGCCGTACAGCAAATCGACCAGCAGGTTGACGAGGATAATCATCGTCGCGACCAGCAATACACCGCCCTGCACAACCGGATAGTCACGGCGTTGCAGCGCATCAATCAGCCAGCGTCCAAGGCCTGGCCAGGAGAAGATGGTTTCGGTCAGGATCGCCCCGGCCAGCAGCGTACCGACCTGCAAACCGATAACGGTCACCACCGGCAGCATGGCGTTACGCAGGGCATGAATGATGATGACGCGCATACGGGTCAGACCTTTAGCGCGGGCAGTCCGAATATAATCTTCGCCCAGCACTTCCAGCATGGAGGAACGAGTCATACGCACGATCACCGCAAGTGGGATAGTGCCCAGCACCATTGCAGGCAGGATCATGTGCGCAACCGCATCAATGAAGTTGCCCTCTTCGCCCCAGATCGCCGTATCAATCAGCATAAAGCCGGTTAACGGGTTGGTGTCGTCAAGGAAAACCATATCGCTGACACGTCCGGAGACCGGCGTCAGGTTCCACTGCACCGAGACCAGCATGATCAGCATCATGCCCCACCAGAAGATAGGCATGGAGTAGCCGGTCAGTGCCAGGCCAACGGCGGTGTGGTCGAAAATAGAGCCACGCTTAACGGCAGCCAGCACGCCGACGGGAATCCCCACCGCGGTCGCGAAGATCATGGCGCAGATGCCGAGTTCCAGCGTCGCCTGGAAACGCGGCACGAACTCGTCCCACACCGGAAGACGGCTTTTCAGTGAAATCCCTAAATCGCCGTGTAATACGCCCCAGATGTAGTGGAGGTACTGCTGCCACATCGGCTTATCAAGGCCGAGTTCAGCCAGCAGTTGCGCATGACGTTCAGGGGAGATACCACGCTCGCCCGCCATAATCATCACCGGATCACCCGGGATCATATGGACGAAGGCAAAAGTGAGAAGGGTGATACCGATAAACGTCGGGATAACCAGTCCCAGACGTCGGAGGATGAACTGCAACATAACCCGGATTCTCTCTGATGACGCACGCTCAGTAGCGTGTCGTCTGTATTGCTCACAAATGTAAATTCCCTCTCCCTTCGGGAGAGGGTTAGGGTGAGGGGATGCATGCACGCCCCTCACCCCTGCCCTCTCCCACAGGGAGAGGGAGAACACCCTACTTATTATTCAACAGACACGTTTTCGAAGTGGTGTTTGCCCAGTGGATCGACCACGTAGCCCTTCACTTCTTTACGCACTGGCTCGTACACGGTGGAGTGAGCAACAATCAGCGCCGGAGCCTGATCGTGCATGACAACCTGCGCTTGCTTGTACAGTTCGATACGTTTGTTGTGATCATCGGTCGCACGCGCCGGCTGGATCAGGTCTTCAAACGGCTTGTAGCACCAGCGAGAGTAGTTGGAACCGTCTTTCGCTGCCGCACAGCTGAACAGGGTCGCGAAGAAGTTGTCCGGATCCCCGTTGTCGCCGGTCCAGCCCATCATGACCGCCTGGTGTTCGCCCGCTTTGGCGCGTTTCAGGTACTCGCCCCACTCGTAGGTCACAATTTTGGCCTGTACGCCAATCTTCGCCCAGTCAGCCTGAACCATTTCCGCCATACGACGTGCGTTCGGGTTGTAAGGACGCTGTACCGGCATCGCCCACAGCTCAACGGTGAAACCTTTATCCTGGCCCGCTTCTTTCAGCAGCGCTTTCGCTTTCTCAGGATCGTAGGTGTAGTCCTTAATGTCGTCGTTATAGCCCCACATGGTTGGTGGGATCAGGTTCTTGGCCGCAACGCCAGCGCCCTGGTAAACGGCTTTGATGATCGCTTCTTTGTTCACCGCGTAGGTCAGCGCCTGACGCACTTTAACGTCATCGAACGGTTTCTTCTCGGTGTTGAAGGAGAGATAACCCACGTTCAGGCCCGCCTGCTCCATCAGGTTGATATTTTTGTCCTGCTTCATGCGCGCGATGTCAGCCGGGTTTGGATACGGCATCACCTGACATTCGTTTTTCTGCAATTTTGCGTAACGCACGGATGCGTCAGGCGTGATGGAGAAGACCAGACGGTCGATCTGCGGCTTGGTGCCCCAGTAGCCCGGGAAGGCTTTATACAGAATACGGGAATCTTTCTGGTACTGAAGTAGCTGGAACGGGCCGGTACCGATTGGGTTCAGGTCCACTTTTTCCGGCGTGCCGGCTTTCAGCATGTTGTCCGCGTACTCTTTAGAGAGAATAGAGGCGAAGTCCATCGCCAGGTCAGCGAGGAATGGCGCTTCCGGACGCGTCAGCACGAACTGAACGGTTTTATCGTCCACTTTTTTCACTTCAGCAATCAGGTCTGGCAGACCCATCCCTTCGAAGTATTCATAGCTGCCGCCAGACACTTTATGGTACGGGTTCTGGGCATTTTTTTGACGGTCGAAGGAGAACACTACGTCGTCGGCGTTAAAGTCGCGCGTAGGTTTGAATTCTTTGCTGTCCTGCCACTTCACGCCCTGACGCAGGTGGAAGGTATAGGTTTTACCGTCTTCGCTGATATCCCACTTTTCAGCCAGGCCAGGAATCACTTCCGTGGTACCGGTTTTAAATTCAACCAGACGGTTATAGATCGGTACAGAGCTTGCGTCGTAAGTCGTACCAGAGGTAAAGAGCTGTGGGTTAAAGCCTTCCGGAGAGCCTTCAGAACAGTAAACCAGGGTTTTTGCCTGTACGCTTGCTGCGACGGTCATGGCCACCAGGCTCAGACCAAGCTTCAGCATCCCTGACTTCTTCAAGGAAATACTCATTATTGTGCTCCAATGTGATGTTTTGCTTTGTTGTGTTACGCCGCCTGACCTTTATTTATTTTTTACCCGGTCCGGTCGGTGATGCCCGAGGGCGTTAAAAGGGATAGAGAATCCTTTCAGAAGAGCGTTTGAGTTGCAGCGCAGATCCTCCCTGAAATGCCCCTCGTGCCCTACAATCTGTCAACAGAATGTGAAAACGTCAATACAGGTGGCGGGGATTTACGTGGAGTGTGAGAAACCGCAAACAAAGATTAAAAAAACTCTGAATGCCAGTTTTCAGCAGAGAAATTTATGCTACTCGCCATGTTGCAGCACAAACCCCTCCCTATTTCGCAACACCCAGTGATTAAGTTTTATTCAGAATGGGTAAATTTTCTTACAGAATGGTGATTATCTGAGCACTAAATACCGCGAACGTTAAAACGCACAGCGAAAAATGCTGAGGTTATCCATAAGCAACGCGAAAAAAGATCAAACTATATATAAAAAAATACAATGGATTATGTCACAAAACCGCAAGCAGGCAGGGGGAAGCAGGGCTAAGGGGTATTTTGAGGACTCGGGTGGGGTAACGCGTTAATGCAAAAAGGGCTAACCTTGCGGTTAGCCCTTTTTAGAATGTGGTCGGCGAGAGAGGATTCGAACCTCCGACCCACTGGTCCCAAACCAGTTGCGCTACCAAGCTGCGCTACTCGCCGAATGCGGAGCGCATCTTACTGCTGAGGTGCGCCCTCGTCAATCCCTTATTTTCAAAAAGCCATTCAACTGGCGATATTCTCGCCAGACCAGCTACTGCGCGGCTTTTGTGGTGTTATCAGGGAGTTTACACCAGTTGTTGTTTTCGTTAATCCCACCATTCGGTGAGGTATAGCCGAGACAGCCCATAATAGTGTCGTACAGCTCAACGTGACGGCGCGGTACCTTAATCTCTGCCTGCTGTTTCAGGTGGGCAAACATTTTGGCTTTGTCCGGGTTTTCCAGATACTTGTCCGACATCCACATGATCATCGGCACGCGGAACTGCTCTGGTGGCGCCAGCTTACGCGGCGTACCGTGTAAATGCTCTTTCTCGTTGATGGACTCACCGTGGTCGGCCGCGTAGATCACAATCGCTTTCTTATCGCGAAGCTGGTCAATCACCCGGCTGAGGAAGGTATCCACATACAGAATCGAGTTATCATAGGCATTGATCAACTCCTGCTTGCTACAGTTCTTGTTAATGCCGACGCACTCAGGCGTCCATTTGGCGAAATCGCGCGTGTAACGCTGATAGTAGCTGTAGTGTGACCCTTTGGTATGCAGAACAATAAGGTGCTTACCCTGCGGATGGTTTTTCAGCGACTGTTCCATTTCAGAGAGCAGCAGCATGTCATCAACGTTCTTTCCGCGGTTACGCGGCTCGGCGCCAATCTGCTCGCGGTAGGCGATGTTATCCGCCATGGTGTTGGTGTAGAACCACATCTCACTTTGCATGGCGAACAGATCGGAGCTAAATCCAAGCTGCTTCAGAACAGCAAACACGTTTTGCTCTTTGAGAGTGCGCTGAGGGTTATCACTCGCACCGCCCTCGCGAACAAACATACAGCGCAACGAGAGCTTCGTGGCGGTATCGCAGGAGTAGCCGCGGTATGCCACCAGATTCTTTTCCTGCGCCAGTTTCGGGGTGGTATCGCGGTCATAACCGAGAATACCCATATGATCCCAGCGCGTCGTTTCGCCGATAACGAAGACCACGTAAGTATCATCCAGCCCGTCAGCCGGAGCCTGGTAGGTGAACTTTTTGGTCGGGTTAATCAGCGATTTCACATCGCTGGATTCGTCCGCCTGAGCCCAGGCATAAAGACCTAACGCCGACAGCCAGTTAGACGGCAGGTACGAGTTAGCCACCACGCCGCCGTAGCTTGGCATATCCACGCCTGTCGCTTTTTCGATCCGTTTTTGCTGCTTTTCCATCAGGCGAATAGGCGCCCATACCAGCAGACCCGCCAGAAGAACGACGGCGACGTTGCGGATGCGCTGTCCCCGGATACGCAGCTGGCGTAACAGGGTGTAGCGACAGGTGTTACTCCAGATAAAGAAGAGCGGGATCAGGCAGGTCAGAATCGTCCACAGGATGAACCCTTGACCCACCACCTCTTTCGAGAGGTCGATGTCCGTGGTCATCACCGAGGCCACAATACCGTAGCCAATGACCACGTTCATGAATGTCATGTAATAGCTTGCGGCGGCGGAGATAATCACCACCAGCGAGGCCAGAATTTGCCATGTACGACGGCCAAAGAGAGAGAGCAGGCGTAACAGGAAGAAGGTCGCCAGAATTGAGCCAAACACTTCAATCGCGGCAAAAATTCCATTTCTTACAGTGAGGTGTTCGAAATAACCTTCCACTCGTCTGAACAGCACCGCGCCATTCAGAAACAAACCGATATAGACAGCCAGCATCAGACACAATCTTTGCTGGGTAAGAGACCTAATATATTTCATGCAAACAACCCTGGGGGAAGGGGTATAAAAACCCGCCGAATCTCAGTGAGAAAGCAGACAGAGTAAGTAGATGCGAGAGAAACCGTTATCAGAAACGTCTACAAGCGCGATAAGTAGACCACAGCAGGGAAGAAAAGTGGCAGCAGAGAATGTGAATCGATGAAGATTTTTACAAAATAGCAAGTCCGGAAGCGATTTAGAAATAAATAAAAGAGGCCCTGCGGCCTCTTTTCATCGCATCATACATGCGCTTCTTTATACAGTTCGCGCTGCGGCTGACGGATCGTGGTGGTCAGCGCCAGCGAAATAATCAGCAAAGCGAATATCACGCAGAAGGTCACGTAGAAGCCGCCAAACAGCGAGGCAATCAGTGAACCGCAAATACTGCCGATACCGAAGCCGAGATAAATGACGCCGTAGTTTTTCGCCAGGTTGTTCAGGCCGAAGAACTCGCTCACCAGTGACGGGAAGACGGTAATAGTGCCGCCAAAGTTAAAGGCTACGCAGGCAATTGCTGCAAAGAATGTCGCCTCGTTCAGCGGAGCGAACAGCAGTGCTGCCATACCCACCAGGGAGATGACCTGCCCCAGCGTAATCACACGGATACGGGCGATTTTGTCAGACAGGATACCCAGTACCAGACGACCCGAGAGGTTAGCGATGGAGATGACCGTTACCGCGTTCGCCGCCGTCGCCGCGTCCAGTTTTACCATCCCCTGCGCGATATCTTTCGCCACACCGATGACATACAGACCGCTCATGCAGGCCGTCAGGAACATCACCGCCAGCATCCAGTACTGCGGCTTACGCATGGACTGAGCGAGGGTGAAATCGTTCTCCACCACGCCGTTAACGGTTTTCACTTCCTGCTGCGGCGCATCTTTCATCAGCGTGGCGCCGAAGAGGATCATTACCAGCACAATCACGCCCCAGATCATAAAGGTTTTCTCAAGCCCAACCGAGGCCAGCAGATGGGAGTCAATGAATTTGAACCCCAGGCTGCCCAGGCCATATGAACCAATGGCAAACGCGGAGATAAGCCCTTTACGCTCCGGGAACCACTTCACGCAGTTAGACAGCGTCAGCAGATAACCTGCGCCGTCCGCCAGACCCACCAGCACCCCGGCGCTTAGCCACAGCATCATCAGGTTGTTTGAATGTGCCGTCAGGAAGAAGCCCACGCCCAGCAGGATCCCGGAGGCCATGGTTACGCGCTTCACGCCGAAGCGCTCCTGAAGTTTGCCCGCCACGGAAGAGGAAATCGCTAATCCAAGGCTCAGCAAGCCGAAGGAGAATGCCACCTGGCTTATCGGTGCGCCGAGCTTATCGGACAGGGCGCTGTTAAACAGGCTCCAGGTATAGACCGAGCCCAGTGCGAACTGGGTAACGATGGTGCCGAAAAGCGTCAGCCAACGCGTGCGGTTATAAGTTGATGTGTTCATGGCAGTGTCCTGCAAGAGAAATTAAGGAAGTTCGCTGAGGACACGATAAACAAAACCCCAAAACGCCAGGGGTAAAACGGCATGAAATGCAGGAGATACGGAATGAAATGCCTGGAAGCGGGAATGAATGACCTTGCCGGAAAAGAAAACGCTTAAAGGTGAGTGACCACTATCACCACAGCCCGCGCCGTTATTGTATTAAATATGTTACCGCAGCGTTTAAAAAAGTAACAATCCTAAAATTTGGCGCTTAAGCCCAGGGTGTACAAATATTCTTCCTCCGACTGCTGGTTGTAGCTGATCTTCGCCCAGGGATGTAAATCACCATACTGCGTATCAACGCGCCACCCCAACGAGTTCACGCTGGCATGCCAGAGGGGATCGGTAAGCGGCTGCGTGGTAGTTACCTCACCAAATGCATTCACCGTTGCAGGGGGAGCGCCATCAGTGCGCCACGCCATGACGGGGCCGGTGGTAAAATGTCCCGCCACGGGAAAATTCCAGCCGACGCTCAGAACGGTTTCCGCATCTGAACCGGATGGGTCGTTCAGGGCAAAGCCCGCAGCATTCTGCGAATGGTTGATACGCTCCGCGAGAATATCTTCATAACGAGGTTGGTGATCGGCGTCCCATGTATAGCGTTCCGTCGTATTACTTTGTGCATCTGAAACGATATATTCCTGTTGCCACGCAAAAGCGGTGTTACATATAAGCAGGCAGGCTGAGACACCCACCAGGCCAGAAGCAGCATGGCGACCACTGATTTTTTTTAACATCATCAAAGCGACTCCAGAAAGAGCCGAGTTCGGCGATATATGTCATTGTTCGAAGAGGTATTAGGGCATATAGCCCTGTATTAACTATTGTCTCTTTAGCAAACACGTCAAGCCGGGCAGATTGAAATTTTTGCGTTTACCGTATCAGGAAGGGAGATGACCTATGCAACGTTGCGGCTGGGTAAGCCAGGATCAGCTTTATATCGATTATCACGACAAGGAATGGGGCGTGCCGGAAACCGACGGTAAAAAACTGTTTGAAATGATTTGCCTTGAAGGCCAGCAGGCCGGGCTGTCGTGGATCACCGTTCTGAAAAAGCGTGAGAACTATCGCAAGGCCTTCCACCATTTCGATCCGGTTGCGGTGGCCGCCATGACCGACGAAGACGTGGAAAGGCTGGTTCTGGATACCGGTATCATCCGCCATCGCGGTAAAATTCAGGCCATTATTGGTAACGCGCGTGCTTATCTGGCGATGGAGCAAAACGGCGAACCCTTCTCAGCTTTTGTCTGGTCGTTTGTGGATAACGAGCCGAAGGTGACGCAGGCCGCCACGCTTGCAGAGATCCCAACGTCGACCCCCGCCTCAGATGCCCTGTCAAAAGCACTGAAAAAACGCGGCTTTAAGTTTGTGGGCACCACCATCTGTTACTCCTTTATGCAGGCCTGCGGGCTGGTCAATGACCATATTAAGGGCTGCTTCTGCCACCCGGAGGGCCACCATGATCCGCAAATGGCAAAGTGAGGATACCGCTCCGCTTTTGAGTCTGTGGCTGGAGAGCACCACCGAGGCGCATCCGTTTATCGACGCAAGTTACTGGCAAGCGAATGAAGCGGTAGTGCGGGATGATTACCTTCCCGCCGCCGAGACCTGGGTCTGGGAGGAAAACGGTACCCTGTGCGGTTTTATCAGCGTCATGCAGTTCCAGTTCGTGGGGGCGTTGTTTGTCGCCCCGGCGTTCATCGGAAGGGGGATCGGGCGTGCGCTGCTGAACTATGTTCAGCAGCACTACCCGTATTTAACCCTGGAGGTGTATCAGAAAAACGTGCGGGCGGTGAATTTCTATCATGCTCAGGGTTTTCGCATCGAAGACAGCGCCTGGCAGGATGATACCCAACACCCGACGTGGATCATGAGCTGGCAGGCGGATCAAATGCCGTAAGGGGAAGCGCCGGTCCCTCATATTTCTCCACCCATGCCAGCGCCGTATTCCCCGCACAGCCATTCCCCAGCTTCGAGCTGGGGAGATCTTTGGTCAGCACGTTTACGGCGCCGTTCTTACAAATACCGCCCTCGTCCAGCGCCAGATCCGGCCATGCTCCCTGATGAATGCAGAACACGCCTGGGCGGATCCCGTCACTCACCACGGCGCCAGCCAGCACCTGCCCGCGTGCGTTCCAGACGCGAACGAGACCGCCGTCGTTAATCCCCCGCGCCTTTGCATCGTCGCTATTCAGCGCGATCGGCTCACGACCCGCCACCGCATACTGCTCGCGCAGAGCCGAATAGTTGAGCTGGCTGTGCAGACGATGGGCAGGATGGGCAGACAGCAGCTGAAGCTGCCCCGGCTGCGCATTGCCATGCCATTCGTCCGGCTCCAGCCACGCCGGGTGCGGCGGGCAGTCCGCGTAGCCAAAGCTGGCGATGCGCTCGCTGTGGATCACAATCTTCCCGCTTTCGGTTTTTAACGGGTTATTCTCCGGATCGCGACGGAAGTCAGCAAAGCGCACAAACCGCGCGTTCTGCTCGCTTTCCGGCATTTCGAAGAGTTGATTCGCCTCCCAGAATTCAGCAAATGGCGGCAGCGTCACGCCCTGCGCAGCCCCGCGCTGGCTTGCAATCTGGTAAAACGTTTCCAGCCATTGCAGATCCGTTTTGCCCTCGGTGAAACGCTCCCGTCCGCCCGCTTCCCATAATTCACTCAGGTCAGCAAAGACGTCATAATCATCCCGCGCTTCATCCCGGGGAGCCACGACGCGCTTCATCGGTACCATATGCTGGTTGCTGTAATCCCCCGTCATGGTGAGATCGTTACGCTCGAACGAGGTCGTGGCGGGCAAGACGATATCGGCATGTTTCGCTGACGCGGTCCAGAAGCACTCCGAGATCACCACCAGCTCCGGTTTCTGCCAGGCGCGGATCAGGCGGTTGGTATCCTGGTGATGGGTGAAGTTGGCCCCACCCGCCCACCAGACAAACTTAATATCCGGGAAATGGCGATCCTGACCGTTGTGCTGATAAAACCCGCCGGGGTTCTCCAGAGCTTCAACAATGCGTGCCACCGGAATTTTATCCACAGCGTCCACGCCCCCCTGCACCGAGCCCTGCATGGACGCCAGCACCGCCGCTTTACGCGTCGGGTTGCCGCCGTTGGCAAAGTGATAGGAAAGGCCAAAACCGCCGCCGGGTGTGCCAATCTGCCCAAGCATCGCGGCGAGCGTCACCAGCATCCAGTGCTTCTGCTCGCCAAACTGCTGGCGCTGCATCCCCCATCCGGACATGAGCATCGTGACATTGCTATGGAATAACGCTGCCAGTTCGCGGATTTTAGCGGCATCAACGCCGCAAATCGCCGCAGCCCACTCTGCGGTTTTGGCGATACCATCGGTTTTGCCCGTCAGATAGTCGGCAAATTTATCGAACCCCGTTGTGCAGCGCGTCAGAAATTCCGTGTCGTGCCAGCCGTTCTCCACCAGGGTGTGGGCGATACCCAGCATCATCGCCACGTCGGTGCCCATATGCGGCGCGATCCACTCGGCGCTGTCGCCGAAGAAATCAAGCGTTTCAGAACGCATCGGATCGATACAGATGATGCGCTTGCCGCTTTTGCGCAGCGCATCGAAGTAGGAAACGCCCTGCTCGTCGGACGCATTCCAGGCAATTTTAAGGGTATTGAGCGGGTTGGCGCTCCACAGCACCACCACCTCTGTATGCTCCAGCACCAGCGGCCAGCTGGTCTGCTGCTGATAAACCTCATTCCCGCCCACGACATACGGCATGATAGCCTGCGCCGCGCCGGTCGAGTAATCACCCAGATGGCCGGTATATCCTCCGGCCAGGCTCATATAGCGTTGCAGCAGGGTTGCGGCCTTATGCAGCACGCCGTTTGAGCGCCAGCCATAGGAGCCGGCAAAAATGGACGTCGGGCCATAGCTGTCGCGGATGCGTTTATGCTGCGTATGGATCAGCGCCAGGGCATCGTCCCAGCTCACGCGCACGAACTCATCCTGCCCGCGAATACCTTGCGGTTTATCCGGTGACGCCAGAAAGCCTTTACGCACCATCGGCCAGCGTACGCGGGTTTTGCTATGTACCTGATCGCGAACGACGGTCTGTAAAGAGTTGAGATGGCGCGAAGGCAAAGCCCCGCGAGACGACAGCACGGTGTCGCCATCGGTTTCGACCAGCATCGGCCCCCAGTGGGCGGCGGTCAGAATGGTTTTTGTTGAGGTGCTCAAAGCGTGCGCTCCTGGTTGCGTGCAGGTATGACGGCCTTTCATTGAGGCAGTTTATCGTTTGTGACAAATTTCAGAGTTATACACTGAATTTTCTCCGTATTCGGACGTCATAATCCACTGCCACGTCCGTCGTGGCAAAGAATAAAAAGGATTAAGGAAATAAGATGAAAAAACGCGTACTCGTTATTGCCGCTCTGGTGAGCGGTGCTCTGGCTGTTTCAGGCTGCACAACCAACCCTTACACCGGCGAACGCGAAGCGGGTAAATCCGGCATTGGCGCGGGTATTGGTTCCCTGGTGGGCGCTGGCGTTGGCGCACTCTCCTCCTCCAAGAAAGATCGCGGTAAAGGTGCGCTGATTGGCGCAGCGGCAGGCGCAGCCCTGGGCGGCGGCGTGGGTTATTACATGGATGTGCAGGAAGCAAAACTCCGTGACAAAATGAAAGGTACAGGCGTGAGCGTGACGCGCAGCGGTGACAACATCATCCTGAACATGCCAAACAACGTGACCTTTGACAGCAGCAGCGCGACGCTGAAACCCGCAGGCGCGAACACCCTGACCGGCGTGGCCGCGGTGCTGAAAGAGTACAACAAAACTGCCGTGAACGTGATTGGCTACACCGACAGTACCGGCAGCCAGGATCTGAACATGCGTCTGTCGAAGCAGCGTGCCGATTCCGTGGCCAGCTCGCTGATCACCCAGGGCGTAGAAGCGAACCGCATCCGCACCAGCGGCATGGGTCCGGCTAACCCGATCGCCAGCAACAGCACGGCGGAAGGCAAAGCGCAGAACCGCCGCGTTGAGATTACGTTGAGCCCTGTGCAGTAGGTAAAAGCAAAACGGCAACCCTGTTGCCGTTTTAGTGTTTGCGCCCTCTCCCGTGGGAGAGGGTTGGGGTGAGGGCATCAGACCGCCACCCGGCAAATTGCTTGATTCGTCAGATTTTCCCGCTAAGGTATTCTCACTAATTTCAGGGAAATCAGCGATGAGCAAACCAACCCGGGCCACCATCAGCGACGTGGCGAAAGCCGCCAAAACCGGTAAAACCAGCATTTCGCGCTACCTCAACGGCGAGAAACACCTGCTTTCCGATGCGCTGCTGGCGCGAATTGAACAGGCCATTGCCGATCTCGACTACCGTCCCAGCCTGATGGCGCGCGGCCTCAAGCGGGGTCGTACCCGTCTGATTGGCCTCATCATCGCCGATATCACCAACCCTTACTCCGTTAACGTCCTCAGCGGCATTGAGGCGGCGTGCCGTGAGAAAGGCTTTACCCCGCTGGTCTGTAACACCAATAACGAAGTTGATCAGGAGTTGCACTACCTCGATCTGCTGCGCAGCTATCAGGTGGAAGGGATCGTGGTCAATGCCGTCGGGATGCGCGAAGAGGGACTGAATCGCCTGCAACAATCGTCGCTGCCGATGGTGCTTATTGACCGCAAAATCCCGGAATTTGCCTGCGATGTGGTCGGGCTGGATAACACCCAGGCGGCCACCACTGCCACCGAACATCTGATTGAACAGGGTTTCGAAGCCATTTTGTTCCTGAGCGAACCGCTGGGTATGGTTAACACCCGCCGCGACCGCCTGGCTGCATTTCGTGCCACGCTGGCGCGTTATCCCGGTGTGATCGCCGAAAATGCCGAAATCCCCCTCCATGAAGCCGGTCAGCTGGATAATACCCTGCGCCAGTTCCATACCCGCCATCGGGGTATGCGCAAAGCGGTGATCTCCGCGAACGGGGCGCTGACGCTTCAGGTTGCCCGCTCGCTTAAACGCATTGGCCTGCACTGGGGCAGCGACATCGGCTTACTCGGCTTTGATGAACTGGAGTGGGCTGAACTTGCTGGCGTAGGCATTACCACCCTCAAACAACCCACCTGGCAGATCGGCTATGCCGCGGTTGAACAAGTGGTTCGCCGCATTGAAGGCACCCGCGACGCCGTACGCGAGCAGGTTTTTTCTGGCGAGCTGATCGTTCGCGGCTCTACTGCCCGTTAATTTCCCCTTCGTGACAGCGATCATAAATTCAGCATCCCGATCTTTTCTTTGGAACCGGTTCCATCTAGCGTAATACTATCGATTACGCCCTGGAGTCAGGAAATGAGCAGGAAAATTATGGTGGTCACCGCCGCGTATGGCGCGGATCAGGTGCGACAAGCAGGCGGTCAACGGGCGATGCTTCCCGTTATTGCCGGCGCAGGGGCTGATGGCGTTGAAATCCGCCGCGAGCTCTTCAGCAGCGACGAGTTAATGGCCCTGCCTGCGCTCGGCGAGTCCATTGAACTGCTGGGTTTACTGGCGTGCTACTCCGCCCCGGCCCCCCTGTTTATGCCCGATGGAACCCTCAACCCGGATCTTCCGCGCTACCTTAGCGAAGCCAGCACCCTGAACGCCCTGTGGCTTAAAGTCTCGCTGGGCCATTTCAGCGACAAACAACCGCTTGAAGCCCTGCGCGTACTGCTGGATGAAAGCGGCATGACGCTGGTGGTGGAAAACGACCAGACCGACTGCGGTCAGCTCGCTCCGATGCAGCGCTTCAAAGCCGCCTGCCGGGTAATGGCGCTGCCGGTCACGCTGACGTTCGATATGGGCAACTGGCTGTGGGTTGGCGACTCCCCGGAAGAGGCTGCACGTCATTTGGCTCCCGCCGTGAGCTACATTCATGTGAAGGCCGCGATCCCGCATAAGGCGCAATTCCGCGCCGTCGCGCCGGATCAGACCGATTCTCGCTGGCGGGATCTGCTTAATCAACTCCCTGCCGATGCGCCACGCGGTATCGAATTTCCGCTGGAAGGGACGGATCTCACCGCCGTCACCCGCCATTACGTAAACCTGCTGCGCGAGGAGTAAACCATGCACAAGACGCTGGATGTCATCACCATCGGCGAGGCCATGGCGATGTTTGTCGCCACCGAAACAGGCGAGCTGAACGCAGTGGAGCACTTTATCAAACGCGTTGCAGGTGCTGAGCTGAATGTTGCTACCGGCCTTGCGCGGCTGGGGCTGAATGTTGGCTGGGTAAGCCGCGTGGGAAATGACAGCTTTGGCCATTTCGTACTCGACTCGCTGAAAAAAGAGGGCATTGATGCCGCAGGCGTGACTCTCGACGGACGCTTCCCGACGGGCTTTCAGCTGAAATCTAAAGTTGAAAATGGAACCGATCCCATCGTGGAGTATTTCCGTAAAGGCTCAGCGGCAAGCCATCTCTCCGTGGATGATTATCACGCCGCGTATTTCTCCTCTGCGCGCCACCTGCACCTGAGCGGCGTGGCGGCGGCGCTCTCGGCCAGTTCGTACGATTTACTCGATCATGCCGCTTCGGCAATGAAAGCGCAGGGCAAAACGATCTCCTTTGATCCAAACCTGCGTCCGGTGCTGTGGACAAGCGAAGCGGAGATGGTTGAGAAACTCAACCGACTGGCGTTTCAGGCGGACTGGGTACTGCCGGGGGTAAAAGAGGGAATGATCCTCACTGGCGAGAGCACGCCGGAAGGCATTGCTGATTTTTACCTCAACAAAGGAGTAAAAGCCGTGGTGCTGAAAACCGGTGCTGACGGTGCATGGTTCAAAACTGCCGACGGCGAGCAAGGCGCCGTCGCTGCGGTAAAAGTCGATAACGTGGTCGATACCGTGGGTGCGGGCGATGGGTTTGCCGTCGGGATCATCAGCGCCCTGCTGGAGGGCAAACCGCTGTCGCAGGCCGTGGCGCGAGGCAACAAAATTGGTTCGCTGGCGATTCGGGTGCAGGGCGACAGCGAAGGATTACCAACACGAGCAGAGCTCGGAGTCTGAATTCCCTCTCCCTGTGGGAGAGGGCCAGGGTAAGGGCAGCAATCCGCACCAGATAATTAAGCCACCGTGTACCCTACAGACAACGGCGGCAACAACCTCAACAACAGAGGCAAGCCTATGAACAGTTCGACCAATGCAGTAAAACGCTGGTGGTACATCATGCCAATCGTGTTTATCACGTACAGCCTGGCGTACCTGGATCGTGCCAACTTCAGTTTTGCATCCGCCGCCGGGATCAACGAAGACCTCGGGATCACCAAAGGGGTCTCCTCCCTGCTGGGCGCCCTCTTCTTCCTGGGTTATTTCTTCTTCCAGATCCCCGGCGCGATTTACGCTGAACGCCGCAGCGTGCGAAAGCTCATTTTCATCTGCCTGATCTTATGGGGTGCATGTGCATCGCTTACTGGCGTGGTGAATAACATTCCTGCTCTGGCGGCTATTCGCTTTATTCTCGGCGTGGTTGAGGCGGCCGTCATGCCAGCAATGCTGATTTACATCAGCAACTGGTTCACAAAATCTGAGCGTTCACGTGCCAATACGTTCCTGATACTCGGTAACCCGGTCACCGTGCTGTGGATGTCGGTGGTTTCCGGCTATCTGATCCAGTCCTTCGGCTGGCGCGAGATGTTCATCATCGAAGGGGTTCCCGCGATTATCTGGGCCTTCTGCTGGTGGGTGCTGGTGAAAGATAAGCCAGCCCAGGCAAAATGGCTTTCTGAAGACGAAAAAGCCGCACTCCAGGCGCAGCTGGATAAAGAGCAGCAGGGGCTGAAAGCGGTGCGTAACTACGGCGAAGCCTTCCGCTCCCGGAACGTTATTCTACTGTGCGCACAGTATTTTACCTGGAGTATTGGCGTGTACGGCTTTGTTCTGTGGCTGCCGTCGATTATCCGCAGCGGCGGTGAAAACCTTGGCATGGTGGAAGTGGGCTGGCTGTCATCAGTGCCTTACCTGGCTGCAACCATCGCGATGATTATCGTCTCCTGGGCATCGGACAAGCTGCAAAACCGTAAGCTGTTCGTCTGGCCACTCCTGCTGATCGCTGCTTTTGCCTTCATTGGTTCCTGGGCCGTAGGCGCGAACCACTTCTGGGCCTCGTATACGCTGCTGGTGATTGCGGGTGCGGCCATGTATGCCCCGTATGGTCCGTTCTTTGCCATCATCCCGGAAATGCTGCCGCGTAACGTCGCAGGGGGCGCGATGGCGCTGATCAACAGTATGGGTGCGCTGGGTTCGTTCTTTGGCTCGTGGTTTGTGGGCTATCTGAACGGCGCCACCGGCAGCCCTTCAGCTTCTTACATCTTTATGGGGGTGGCGCTTTTTGCCTCGGTATGGCTTACTCTGATCGTTAAGCCTGCTAATAATCAACAGCTACCCGTCGGCGCACGCCACGCCTGAATCCTTTTAAATCAACGGAGATTAGCATGAAGCCGTCCGTCATTTTGTACAAAGCACTGCCTGAAGATCTGCAAAAACGCCTGGAGGAACACTTTACCGTTACCCGGGTAAAGAACCTCAGCCCGCAAACCGTGGCACAGCACGCCGACGCGTTTGCCTGCGCCGAGGGCCTGCTGGGTTCAAGCGAAAAGGTGGATGCAGCGCTGCTGGAGAAAATGCCGAAGCTTCGTGCAACCTCAACCGTTTCTGTGGGCTACGACAATTTCGACGTGGATGCGCTTAACGCGCGCAACATCCTGCTGATGCACACGCCACATGCTCTGACGGAAACCGTCGCCGACACGCTGATGGCGCTGGTGCTCAGCACTGCTCGTCGCGTGGTGGAGGTGGCTGAGCGCGTGAAAGCGGGCGAATGGACGAAAAGCATTGGCCCGGACTGGTTCGGCGTGGACGTACATGGCAAAACGCTGGGGATTGTTGGGATGGGCCGTATCGGTCTGGCGCTGGCACAGCGCGCCCATTTCGGCTTCAACATGCCCATTCTGTATAATGCCCGCCGTCATCACGCTGAAGCTGAAGAACGTTTCAACGCCCGTTACTGCGAGCTTGATACGTTGTTGCAGGAAGCCGACTTTGTCAGCCTGATCCTGCCGCTGACGGATGAAACGCGTCATCTCATCGGCAGGGCGGCGTTTGAAAAGATGAAGAAATCGGCCATTTTCATCAACGCAGGTCGCGGCCCGGTGGTCGATGAGAAGGCGCTGATTGAGGCACTGCAAAACGGTGAGATCCACGCCGCCGGTCTGGACGTGTTTGAACAGGAGCCACTGCCGGTGGATTCTCCGCTACTGAACATGCCAAACGTCGTCGCCCTGCCCCACATCGGCTCAGCCACTCACGAAACACGCTACAACATGGCGGCGACCGCCGTGGATAATCTGATTGCCGCGCTCGGCGGTAAAGTGGATAAGAACTGCGTTAACCCGCAGATACAACAGTAGAAACGAAAAAACCCGCCAGAAGGCGGGTTTTTGAATTTTGTGCTACTGGGTTGGAAGCTTACAGGCTTACAACGTTACCAGCTGCTGGGCCTTTAGCGCCGCTTTCGATGGTGAAGGAAACTTTCTGACCTTCATCCAGAGATTTGTAGCCATCGTTCTGGATAGCAGAGAAGTGTACGAACACGTCTTTAGAGCCATCGTCAGGAGTGATGAAGCCGAAACCTTTATCAGCGTTGAACCATTTTACCAGACCAGTCATTTTAGCAGACATAGAAATTACCTTATTAACAAATATATTGTGCCTTCCGGCTTGATGGATTGCGTTACAGATTTTTAAGCGATGAAGGAAGGGTCACTACGAAGGGTATCTATGGATAACAATCTGGACTGCTTTACTAAACTGCTTTAGGTCTGTGTAACAAACCGACGAAGATAGTTATACCGATATGGTAGAAGAATGACAAGCGTTATTTTCATCATGCATAAAAAAACCCCGCCGAAGCGGGGGTTTTTCTTATTCCGTTGCAGCGACCGCTGCGCTCCAGGCCTGGCTAAAGGCCTGATGCTGGGACGCCAGCGGCCCAATCAGCGTATTGTACTGACTCGCCTGCTGGGAGGTCGGGAACTGGATACCGTTAGAGACGAAGCTCACCTGCGTACCCTGCTCATTAATAAAGTCACCCACCTGAACCAGCTGCTGAGTAAAGACTTGCGCCGCCGGGATCAGTGGTTGCAAGGCGTTTGACGGCTTGGTCACGACTTTCTCATACACCTGGTCATAAACCGGCTTGAGATCCTCGTCCTGCTTCAACGCGGAGCGCGACGCATCAGCCTGCATTTTGGCATTTTGCAACTGCTGGCTCAGCACCCCAAGGGCGCCGTTGGACTGGCGCAGCGGTTCGCGCTGGGTCATATAATCCTGTGGAACGCGAATGGCATTGACGCTATCCACGACCGGGCGAATGCCCGAATCCATCGCCTGGCTTACCTGCTGTGAATAGCCATACAGAATGGCGTAATCCGACACGAATGGACCAAACTGTTTTTTCTGATCCGCAGTCAGCGTTGGTAAACGCTCGCCGCTACGCATCACTGTATTCTGTAAAAAATCGATAAACGCTTTGCGCTGATCGCCTTCTTTATCGAAACACCCACTCAGGCTAACAACCATCAACAACGCCGCAATAGGCGCAAACCAGCGAGAGCAGGACTTTCCTGTCGCCATTTTATTACTCCTTTCACCCAAAAAGCGCACACCGGCACACGCGTGCCCAACGCTGACAAGGATAGTCCAGGTCAGCCTTGCAAGATAGAGTTTTCATGCAAAACGGGTATTGCCGTTTTTGTACTGACTATTTACAAAAAAATACCTGTGCATCCCTACATATGATTAATCAGGTAATTAGCATAACTATCCATATAGCTGAAACGGGTAAAGCGATCGTTATCGCACAATTAATCACAACCGTGACGATCCTGTGTTTGGTTTAGGGACTATTCTTAACATGCTCTCTGATGTTCATGATCCCGATGTGTGATTTATGAGGAGTTCTCAATGGAATTAAAAGATCCTGAGTTTGAGCTGCTGAGCAGCCTGGAACAGATTATTTTTAAAGATGTACCGCCGACGGTTACCCTGAATCAAAAGTCCAATCCTTTTAGTGAATTTGAGCGTTTACGCAAAGGGTCGGGCCTGAAAACAGATGAATTCGCAAGAGCGATGGGTGTCAGCGTAGCGATGGTGCTGGAGTGGGAGTCAAAGCGTGAAAAACCTACCCCAGCCGAGCTAAAGCTGATGCGCCTGATCCAGGCAAACCCTGACCTTCGCAAGCAGTTAGCCTGATAAAGTTTGTTTGCCCCCGCCCTTGCGGGGGCTTGTGTTTAGAAGCTTTCACATCGCCAACCCGACTCTTCCCACACCAGCTCATGCGTCAGCTTTAATCCTGCTAAAAACGCTTCATCGTGCGACACCACCAGCAGCGCGCCGGGATAATCGGCCAGGGCCGCTTCAATGGCCTGAACAGAAGCCAGATCGAGGTGGTTGGTCGGCTCATCCAGAAGCAACAGCTGCGTTGCCGCTTCACGCCACAATACGTAGGCCAGCGCGGCCTTCAGGCGCTCGCCGCCGCTTAGATCGGCCAGTGGAAGTGTCACTTTCTCCGCGCCCAGCTGAAGCTGCGCTAAACGGGTACGCAGCGCCCCCTCTTCGAGCGGCGTATTGCCCAGGCTAAGGTGTGTCATCACCGACTGCGACAGATCCAGCCGGGAAAGATGCTGATCGAGATAAGCACATCTGACGGAGACCTTACAGGTTCCCGTAACAGGGGCGGTTTCGCCCAACATCACTTTCAACAGCGTGGATTTCCCACAGCCGTTCGGCCCGCGTAGCGCCACGCGCATCGGGCCATCCATTCGCCAGTTTATCGGGGAGACAGGCACGTGCGGAAGCACCAGTTCTTCCAGCACCAGCACCTGTTTTCCTTCCGGGATTTCACTGCCCGGCAGGGTAAACATCACCGCGTTATCTTCTTCAACCCGCTCGCGTGCCTGGTTAACCGCAGCGTTCAGGGCATGATTTTGATCGCTATGCTGTTTTTTCCAGGAACCAATCCGCTCTTTCGCCGCCCCTTTGTATTTGACCCGTTCAAACGAGGCGATGTTAAGGCTGTCGACCGTGCGAAGCGTTTTGGCCGAACGACGCTGGCTGTCGTCATGCTCTTTATGCATACGGGCGCGGGTACGCTTGCGTTCGGTGGCAGCATGCTCCAGCGCGGCGCGGGCAGCCAGCTGTTCAGCATCACGCTGGGTTCGATAGTCAGCATAATTCCCACCGTAGCTGCGCAAGCCCAACGCGCTCAGTTCAAGGATTCGCGGTACCTGGGCCAGCAACTCACGGTCGTGAGAGGCCACCAGCACCCCGCCCTGATACCGGGAAAGCTGCTCGTAGAACCACACGCGGCCTTGCCTGTCGAGGTGGTTGGTCGGTTCGTCCAGCAGCAGGTAATCAGCATCCGCGGTGAATGCGCCGCACAGCAAGGCACGAATGCGCTCGCCGCCGCTTAGCTCTGCCGCGCGTTTGTTCGGCTCAAAAGAGGGAAGTTTTGCAGCGATAAAAGCCTGGCTTAGCCGTTCAGCCAGATCCCAGTAACCATCGAGCGTGTCGAGATCGTCGGGTTCATAATGACCGCCGTCGATGCGCGTGCGCGCCGCAAAGATCGCGTCGTAACCAAGCAGTCCGGCAAGAGTCGTATCCGCAGAAATATCCTGCTGCTGCGCCACATAGACGTGTGTACCAAAGCGCTCAATGTGACCGCTGGCGGGTTCATCAACCCCTGCCAGCAGACGCAGAAGGCGTGTTTTACCGCTGCCGTTGCGGCCAACCAGCGCACACACTGACGCATCCAGAGAAAGATTCAGTGGACCAAAAAGGATATCGCCCGTCGCAAACTGACAGGTGACCTGATGCAAAATAAAAGAGGGGGATTGCGCAAAATGAGCCATAAGCACTCCTGAATGAAATCAAAACATCCCCTGCCGACGCGATGCGTTGAGCAAGGATCGAAATTCATCAGTCGTGTTTGTTCATTTTTGGGGGGCGCTCCTGAGGGCGAAATTTAACGGGAACAAGAATAACGGCAATGCGCCGCCCATTTCAAGGTTAAATTTTCACCAGCGCTATTGCCCGAGCGTAAAAAACCCGCCGAAGCGGGTCTCACAATCAGATAAACGCAAACGCATCGCCAAACAGACGATCTTCCCGCGCGTCACGCTCGTTGCAGAACAGGTCGCGGGCAATTTTCGCCATTTCAAAGCGACCGGCAATGTAGATATCGTGCCCGGCCAGCGTTCCGTGATCCTGCAATACCGCAGTCAGCACCGTGCCGCTGCGCCCGCGCCAGCCCTCTTCCGGCTGCTCGACAACCGGCTCGATGCGCAGGTTTGGATGATTGACGCTCAGCGCTTCCAGCTCAGACAG
Organism: Enterobacter sp. CCUG 70166; assembly: GCF_020224095.1. NCBI lineage: Bacteria > Pseudomonadati > Pseudomonadota > Gammaproteobacteria > Enterobacterales > Enterobacteriaceae > Enterobacter > Enterobacter sp. CCUG 70166. The sequence goes on along the minus strand of NZ_NRIQ01000015.1, from coordinate 124,466 downwards.
ATCGTAAAGGTGCTTCTCTTCACGGCCGCCCCAGTAGATGGTGATATCGCGATTTGGATTACGCGCCAGCGCCGTCAACAGAATAGAGCGGACATAGGAGAAGCCTGTACCACCGGCAATCAGGATCAGCGGACGGTCTTCGTCTTCACGCAGCCAGGCCTCGCCATGAGGAATATCGACCACGATTTCACGCTCTTTCAGGATGCGATCCATCACGGCCATCGCGTACAGGTTAAGCTCAGACGCACCAATATGCAGCTCAATAAATTCCTTCTCTGCTGGCGTTGAGGCCATAGAGAAAGGACGCTTATCACGCTCGTCCATCACGACCATCAGGTACTGACCGGCACGGAATGAGAATGCCGCTTCAGGAACCAAACGGACGCGATATACGGTGTCGGTAATAGCATCTACCGACGTCACTTTACAGCTTAAGGTTGTCATTCGCTCTCTCTGTCGGGAAGTCTATAGGGCTAAACGGTCTTATTCTGCCTTACCGTTATTCATTATGGCCAGCTCGTCCCAGATCGCGTCAATTCGCGCGGTCACGGCAGGATCTTTTTCGATCGGGCGACCCCATTCACGGTCGGTTTCGCCAGGCCATTTGTTCGTGGCATCCAGTCCCATTTTTGAACCAAGGCCGGAAACCGGCGAGGCAAAGTCCAGATAATCAATCGGCGTGTTTTCCACTAACACCGTATCACGCGCCGGATCCATACGCGTGGTGATGGCCCAGATGACGTCATTCCAGTCGCGGGCATTGACGTCATCATCGCAGACAATCACAAACTTGGTATACATAAACTGGCGCAGGAAAGACCATACGCCCATCATCACGCGCTTAGCGTGACCGGCATACTGCTTCTTCATCGTCACCACCGCCAGGCGATACGAACACCCTTCCGGCGGCAGATAAAAATCAACAATTTCCGGGAACTGCTTTTGCAGGATCGGCACGAACACTTCGTTCAGCGCCACGCCAAGTACCGCCGGTTCATCCGGTGGACGGCCGGTGTAGGTAGAGTGATAGATGGCATCTTCACGCTGGGTAATGTGCGTGACGGTGAATACCGGGAAGTTATCCACTTCGTTGTAATAGCCGGTGTGGTCGCCGTACGGTCCTTCGGGTGCCAGCTCGCCCTGTTCAATGTAACCTTCCAGCACGATCTCTGCGCTGGCTGGCACTTCCAGGTCATTGGAGATGCACTTCACCACTTCGGTTTTGGTACCGCGCAGCAGCCCTGCAAAGGCATATTCCGACAGCGTATCAGGAACAGGCGTCACCGCGCCCAGAATGGTTGCCGGATCGGCACCCAGCGCGACGGAAACCGGGAAGCGTTCGCCCGGATGGGCCGCGCACCACTCCTGGAAATCCAGCGCGCCACCGCGGTGGGACAACCAGCGCATGATGAGCTTGTTCTTGCCAATCAACTGCTGGCGATAAATGCCGAGGTTTTGACGCTCTTTATGCGGCCCACGCGTCACGGTGAGGCCCCAGGTAATCAGCGGTGCGGCATCTTCAGGCCAGCACTGCATGATGGGAATTTTGGTCAGATCAACTGCATCGCCTTCCAGCACTTTTTGCTGGCATGGCGCGCCGCGCAGTCGTTTGGTGGGCATATTCAACACCTGCTTAAACTGCGGCAGCTTGTCGAACAGGTCGCGGAACCCTTTTGGCGGCTCCGGCTCTTTCAGAAAGGCCAGCAGTTTGCCCACTTCACGTAACGCCGTGACATCTTCCTGCCCCATGCCCATCGCCACGCGGCGAGGTGTGCCAAACAGGTTGCACAGTACCGGCATAGCGTAGCCTTTTGGGTTTTCAAACAGCAACGCCGGGCCGCCCGCGCGCAGGGTGCGGTCAGCGATTTCTGTCATTTCCAGATACGGATCAACAGGAAGCGTAATGCGTTTGAGTTCGCCCTGCTTTTCCAGCAGCGCCAGGAAGTCGCGTAGATCGTGGTATTTCATGCAGTTAATCATGGCCTCTCTGTAAGCGCTTCATTATACGGCGTAAGACCGCGTGATGCTGTAATTTTGTTAAATTAGCGTGAACTTCCACGACTTACTCTCTTTTTCGCCATTATAATCACCTTAGCGATCCCGCCAGGGTTTTGGTATGCTTGCGCCCCGAACAATGGGAAGAGTGATTATGCAGGCCTGGTATTTACTGTATTGCAAACGCGGGCAACTTCAGCGCGCACAGGAACATCTTGAACGTCAGTCTGTTAACTGCCTGACGCCCGTGATCACGCTTGAAAAAATGCAGCGTGGAAAACGCACGACCGTCAGTGAGCCTCTGTTCCCGAACTACCTGTTCGTTGAGTTCGACCCCGAAGTGATCCACACCACGACGATCAGCGCCACGCGCGGCGTCAGCCATTTTGTGCGTTTTGGCGCCCATCCGGCAAGAGTACCGTCATCGGTTATTCATCAGCTCTCTGTCTACCAGCAGCCTGAAGATATTACCGATCCGGAAACCCCTTATGCCGGGGACAGCGTGGTGATCACCGAAGGCGCTTTTGAAGGGTTACAGGCCATCTTCGCTGAACCAGACGGTGAAGCGCGTTCTATGCTGCTGCTCAACCTGCTGAACAAAGAGGTGTTGCAGAGCGTTAAAAACACCGATTTCCGCAAAGTTTAAAACTGCACGCCGAACAGACGACGCACGTTGTCATCGGTTTGGGCTGCCAGCCACTGCGCATCTTCCCCGCGCCAGTACGCCACTCGCTCAGCAATGTGTCCCAGATAAGCCGGTTCGTTACGTCGTGATGCCGGTTTGGGCTGCATATCCCGGGGCAACAGATACGGCGCATCCGTTTCCAGCAACAAACGATCGGCCGGGATTACGGATAACAGCTCGCGCAGCTCCAGCCCACGACGCTCATCGCACACCCAGCCCGTGATACCCAAGTAAAGCCCGCGGTTCAGGCAATCCAGCGCTTCCTGACGGGAGCCCGTAAAGCAGTGCAACACCGCGCCTGGCAGTTTCTCCAGCCAGGGGTCCAGTAGCGCCAGAAAACGTTCATGCGCATCGCGACTGTGCATAAACACCGGCATCCCCAGCTCTGCAGCCAGCGCGAGCTGGGCGGTAAATGCCTTCTCCTGCTCTTCAGGCGTCGAGAAGTTACGGTTGAAATCAAGCCCGCATTCGCCAATGGCAACCACTTCTGGCGTAGCCGCCAGACGATGAAGCGCCTCAGCGCTTTCCTGCGTCCACTGGCTGCTGTCATGAGGATGCACGCCTGCAGTGGACCAGCAGTGTTGATAGCGTTGCGCCAGCTGCCGTGCCTGCTCACTCTCATGCAGATTTGTTCCCGTCAGTAACAGCCCGTTCACGCCGGCGGCAAAGGCGCGCGCCACCACCTCATCGCGGTCTTTCGCAAACTGGGCGCTGGTCAGGTTAAGCCCGATATCAAACATACGTATCCCCATATGACAACCGCCCTGACGGGCGGTTGGTTTTATTCTTTAGTAGTCTCTTCAGACGGCTCGTCTTCTTCGTCCCGGGTACGCCCCTTTCCGACGTAGAAACGAGCGAAGAATACGCCGACTTCAAACAGGCAGTACATGGGTATCGCCAGTAAGGTTTGTGAGAAGACGTCCGGTGGCGTTAACAGCATACCTACGACAAATGCCCCCACCAGGATGTACGGGCGCTTCTTACGCAGATCGTCCGGCGTGGTCACCCCCACCCAGCAGAGCAGGACAATCGCGACGGGCACCTCGAAGGCGACACCAAAGGCCATAAACAGCGCCATAACGAAGCTGAGGTAGCTGGCGATGTCCGTCGACACCTGTACCCCTTCCGGCGCGGTATGCGTCAGGAAGCCGAAGGCCAGCGGGAAGACAACGAAGTAGGCGAACGCCATACCGATATAAAACAGCAGCGAACTGGACACCAGCAGCGGAATAACCAGCTTGCGTTCATGCCTGTACAGCGCGGGTGCCACAAATGCCCAGACCTGATACAAAATGACCGGCGCAGAGGCAATCAACGACACCCAGAAGGTCAGCTTGATCGGGGTAAAGAACGGCGAAGCAACGTCCGTTGCAATCATCGTTGCGCCCAGCGGCATCTGCTTAATCAGCGGTGCGGAAACCACCTGATAGATATCGTTGGCAAAATAGACCAGACATAAAAAAATGAGGAAAACCGCAATAATGCAGTTTAACAGACGCTTACGCAGCTCAATGAGGTGCGTAATCAGCGGTTGAGTATCATCTACTGCCATGTTTACGCTTTATCACTCGACGAGGGGGATGATTCGGAAACGGGCGCGGCGGGTTTTACCTCAGCCGTTTTGACCACGGGCTCTTCCGGCGGCACCTGCTTTTTCACTTCGGGCTCCTGCGGCGATTGCTCTGGCGAAGCAGCCTGATGTTCCGCGCTGGAAGGCGTCACACCCTCGCGCTGCTCTTCGCTGCCCTTCACCACCGGATTATGGATGGTGTTTGCTTCATCACTCGCCTTCTCAGGATCGTTAACGCTGTATGAGCGCTTCATGGATTCAGCCGCTTCGCGCAACTCATCCATGGATGCTTTCAGCTCCGGCGTCAGGTTGTCCATGCTCGCCTTTTCAACCTTTTTCAGGCTGTCCTGAAATTCCTGAAGCTTCAGTTCCTGCGCCAGCTCGTTCTGCACGGTCGTTGCCAGCGAACGGAGCGCACGCACCCAGCCCACGACAGTTTTTACCGCAACGGGTAAACGCTGCGGCCCCAGCACAATCAAACCAATCACAAAGACCAGCAGTAACTCACCAAAACCAATGTCGAACACGAATTACACCTGCTCTTTATCGTGACGTTTGGCCTCTTCCTTTTTGGCTTCGTCCTGCTTATCGGCGATAGATTTAGCGGTAAAATCAGCGTCCTGACCGCTTTTTTCCTGCTTATTCTCATCATCGCTCATGGCTTTCTTGAAGCCTTTGATTGACGCGCCCAGGTCGGAACCAATTGATCCGAGTTTTTTCGTGCCGAACAGCAGCACAACGATGACGGCAATGATCACTAACTGCCAGATACTGATACCACCCATGCGTGTTCCCCAGTGATAGATGATTAATTAGTCAGATCGCATTATACGTATGCAATCCCTCGATAGCGACGCTAATTCAGCGTGTTTTTTGCCAGCCAGCAAGCCAGACAACCACACCGGCAGCCATAATCCAGGCTGGCATCATTTCCCAGTCCGGACGATTGATCAACAGCAACGTGCCGCTTATCAGCAGCGTCGCGCCAATTCCGAAGAGATAGCGGGACTGCCCCTGACGCACGCGACTGGATTGAAGCTCGTGCGCGATTTTATCCATGCTGTGCTGAAGGTTCTTGCTCTGACGCAAACTGTCGTAAACCAGTTCAGGAATTTCTGGCATTTTTTCAATCCAGAACGGGCCTTTCTCTTTAAGCGAGCGAACCAGGGCTGGAATACCGACCTGATCCTTAATCCAGGATTCGAGGAACGGTTTCGCGGTTTTCCACAAGTCTAACTGAGGATAGAGCTGGCGGCCTACGCCCTCAACGTAAAGTAATGTTTTCTGAAGTAAAACTAATTGTGGCTGCACTTCCATATTAAAACGGCGTGCCGTATTGAACAGGTTGAGCAGAACATGCCCGAAAGAGATCTCTGAGAGCGGCTTTTCAAAAATTGGCTCACAGACGGTACGGATCGCAAATTCAAACTCTTCCACGTTGGTATCTGGCGGAACCCAGCCTGAATCCACGTGCAGTTCGGCCACCTTACGGTAGTCGCGATTGAAGAAAGCGATAAAGTTCTCGGCGAGATAACGCTTATCCTCTTTATTCAGCGAGCCGACAATACCGCAGTCGATGCCTATGTACTTCGGGTCTTCCGGGTGCTCATAGCTGACGAAAATGTTGCCCGGATGCATGTCAGCATGGAAGAAGCTGTCGCGGAAAACCTGAGTAAAGAAGACCTGCACGCCGCGCTCGGCTAGCAGCTTCATGTTGGTGCCCTGTTTTTCCAGCGCTACCACGTCCGAGACCGGGATGCCGTAGATACGTTCCATCACCATCATGTTCTGACTGCAGTAGTCAGAATAAACTTCAGGAACATACAGCATCGGGCTGTCTTCAAAGTTTCGACGCAGCTGAATGGCGTTCGCCGATTCACGCAGCAGGTTAAGTTCATCGATGAGCGTTTTTTCGTATTCCCGTACCACTTCCAGCGGACGCAGACGGCGGCCATCCGGCAACAGACGCGGCACCCAGCGAGCCAGGCGATAGATCAGCTTCATGTCCGCTCTGATAACCGGCAGGATATCCGGGCGAATCACCTTAATGACCACCTCTTTGCCATTCTCCTTCAGGCGCGCGGTGTGAACCTGCGCAATAGAGGCAGAGGCCAGAGGCTGAATGTCGAAATCATCAAACCAGGTCTCGATGGGGATATTGCCCATCGCTTCTTCGATTTGTTTCTTCGCTCTCTCTCCGTCAAACGGAGCGACGCGGTCCTGCAATAGCGCGAGCTGATCGGCAATCTGCGGCGGGAAAAGGTCGCGACGCGTTGAGAGCATCTGCCCAAACTTGATCCAGACCGGTCCCAGCTCCTGCAACGCAAGACGCAGGCGTGCGCCCAGCTCCTGATCCTTATGGCGATTCGGCATCCAGAACAGCGTGCGACGCCAAAGCCGAAGCGGCAGGGTGATACGCATTCTGGGGATAAGCTCGTCGAGCCCGTAGCTCAAAAAGGTGCGAACGATAAAATAGAGGCGCCGAATTTCACCAGGCGTCATTTGCCCTCCAGTTTTTCAAGCCGTTTGGTTAACGCATCAACTGCGCGCTCAACTGCCGCGGTCTCTTCTGCAAACCAGGCGACTTCTAAAGGCCCAGGCGCCATACGCCACTCTTCGGTCAACACCTCGGCAGCATAGCGCTGTTGACGGAGCAGGCCTTTACGCAGGAAAGTGGAACCCGTGCGCAGCGTTTTGCTTATCCCTTCAGCCGCGATGTCGCCGATATAGGGCGCCAGCAGTTCCGCGGGGTCAAATTCAGCCTGATCGCTGAGTGCAACGAAGTTCTGTACCACCTGAATATCGCCCTCGACCTCCAGCTCACCGCTGCGAATAAGCGCCGTCATCTGCTGACGGTCACGCAGTTTTGGCAATACGCTCATGTGCGTAATCACCGAGCAGTCAGCCTCGCCTTCCCACTCCCCCAGAACGTCAAGCTGGCGTTCGCTGAAGACCAGCACAAGCGGCGTCGAGAACTCTTTTAAAACGATACGCAGCACCTTTCCGTTAAGCCGCTGACGTGCGGTTTTCAGCGCCGGGGCGCGATACAGAAAGGCATTCAGTACATTCTCGATGCCTGCGGTGACTAAGGGTTTAATGGGCACGGGAAACCTCCACTCAGAACTTGTAACCACGATGCAGCGCGACGACACCCGCCGTCATATTGAAGTATTCCACGTTTTCAAACTCCGCATCCTGCATCATCGCTTTCAGCGTGTCCTGATCCGGGTGCATTCGGATGGATTCGGCCAGATAACGGTAACTTTCTGCATCGTTTGCCACCAGCTCGCCGATGCGCGGCAGAACGTGGAAGGAATAGGCATCGTAAGCTTTGCTCAGCGGGTCGATAATCGGTTTAGAAAACTCGAGTACCAGCAGTCGGCCGCCCGGCTTCAGCACGCGGTACATAGAGCGCAGCGCTTTATCTTTATCGGTCACGTTACGCAGGCCGAAGGAGATGGTGATGCAGTCGAACGTATTGTCCGGGAACGGCAGCGCTTCGGCGTTGGCCTGAACATATTCAACGTTGCCTACCACGCCGATGTTACGCAGCTTTTCGCGTCCCATTTTCAGCATGGAGTCGTTGATATCTGCCAGCACCACGCGACCGGTTTCGCCAACCAGACGGGAGAATTTAGCGGTCAGATCCCCTGTGCCGCCGGCTAAATCCAGTACCTTTTGTCCACGGCGCACGCCGCTGCAATCAATAGTGAAGCGCTTCCACAAGCGATGAATGCCAAACGACATCAAATCATTCATCACATCGTACTTCGCCGCCACGGAATGAAATACGTGGGCCACCATGTCAGCTTTCTGCGCTTTGGCGACAGTCTGAAAGCCAAAGTGCGTTGTGTCTTGTGAATCGTCAACCATCTCAGAGCCTGCTAATCAGTCAAATGTTCGTGAAGTGTAACAGATTGGGCGCATTTGCCCTACGTTTCAACCACCGTGAAAGAAACGCGCCGACTGCGCTTCGGGGGATAAACTCGCCGCTAACCCATTGTCTTCATTGCGGCTATTTTGCTCACCATCGCCTTCACGCAGACGAAACTCTTCGTCCTGAGCCGTAGCCTGCTCCACCAGTTCCGGATTAATCTCGCGTTTAACTTCCACCCCCAGGCTGCGAAACGCCTCCGCCTGCGCCAGCAAATTGCCGCGCCCGGAGGAGAGTTTTTTCATTGCCTGGCGGTAGTTATCCTGCGCGCGATCCAGGCTTTGCCCCACCGAGGACATATCGTCCACAAACAGCCGCATTTTGTCGTACAGCTTGCTGGCGCGATCGGCAATCTGCTGCGCGTTTCGGCTTTGGTGCTCATAACGCCACAGGTTGGCAATGGTACGTAACGCCACCAGCAGCGTGGTGGGGCTGACCAGCATAATGTTATTTTTCAGCGCTTCGGTGATCAGTTCGGGCTGTCTGTCGAGCGCCAGCAGGAAGGCTGGCTCAACCGGAATGAACATCAGCACATAATCCAGCGATCGCAGCCCCGGCAATTGTTGATAATCTTTTCTGCCCAGCAGACGGATATGGTTACGCACGGAGGCGATATGCTCCTGCAACGCTGTTTCGCGGGTATAGTCATCTTCCGCGTTGAAGTAGCGCTCATAGGCCACCAGCGTCATTTTGGCGTCGATAACCACATCTTTGCCCTGCGGCAGACGAACAATGACATCCGGCTGCATTCGCGAGCGCGCATCGTTTTCAATGCTGACCTGCGTTTCGTATTCGTATCCTTCACGCAGGCCAGAGGCCTCCAGCACGCGCGTCATGACCACTTCGCCCCAGTTTCCCTGCGCTTTGTTATCACCTTTCAGTGCGCGCGTCAGGTTAACCGCCTCCTGAGCCATCTGCGCATTCAGCTGCTGGAGATTACGGATCTCATGCGCCAGCGTGTGGCGCTCGCGAGCCTCCTGACCAAAGCTGTCCTGCACCTGACGGCGAAAGCCGTCCAGCTGTTCACGCAGCGGCGTCAGCAGGCTGTTCAGGCTCTGGCGGTTCTGCTCATCCACGCGGCGATTGCTGTGCTCAAAAATGCGGTTCGCAAGGTTCTCAAACTGCTCGCTAAGACGCTGCTCGCTGTTGATCATCTGACGGATTTTGTCTTCGGCGTGCAGTTGGGTGGATTCAAGGCGGGTGGTCACTTCCCGGAGATCGGCCTCCAGCGAGGTGTTAATGTCGCGCAGATTGCGCAGTTCGTTATTGAGCAGTTCACACTCATCGCGCCAGTGGTCACACAGCGCAAGCTGTTGTTTCGTCGCGCTGAGTTCGGCGACGATCTCTTCGCGCTCTGCCAGCTGATCGGCTTTCTGCTGAGCATGTTGGTAGCCGCAAATGAGCCAGCCAATCCCCACGCTCACCAGCGCAACTACCGCATAAACCAGGATTGAGATATCCACAATGCCCCCTGCATCCACGTGTAACCCGCACAAAATAGAATTGTGCTGTATGAACGTCCAGTTTGAAAGGGTTTTCCTGCGAGGCGTTACGCAAAAAAGAAAGGCCGAGCATGTCGGCCTTTTAGCACTGAAGAGAGAATTAGATCAGACGGCGCGCCGCTTCAACCACGATTTTCACCGCATGGCTTTCAGTCTGCTTCATGGTTTCAGCGTTCGGGATCTCCTGCTGGGTACGGTTGACGATAACGCCCGCCACCATACCGGCACGCAGACCCTGGCTTGCGCACATGGTCAGCAGCGTCGCAGATTCCATTTCGTAGTTCATGACGCCCATCGACTGCCACTCTTCCATTGAGCCTTTGAAACGGCTCACCACGCGACCAGAGAAGGTGTCGTAACGCTCCTGGCCCGGGTAGAAGGTATCGGAAGATGCAGTGACGCCCACGTGGGTGGTGGCGCCCACGGATTTCGCCGCTTCAACCAGCGCGGTGGTGCATTCGAAATCAGCCACTGCCGGGAATTCCATCGGTGCAAAGTGCAGGCTTGCCCCGTCCAGACGCACGGATGCGGTGGTAACCAGCACGTCGCCCACGTTGATGTGCGGCTGAATGGCGCCTGTGGTGCCGATGCGCAGGAAAGTACGAATGCCCAGCTGTGCCAGCTCTTCAACGGCGATAGAGGTAGACGGGCCACCGATACCGGTAGAGCACACGATCACCGCTTTACCGTCCAGCTCTGCGCGCCAGGTGGTGAATTCGCGATGCGCTGCCAGCTTAACCGGCTTATCCATCAGCGCGGCGATCTTTTCCACACGCTCAGGATCGCCAGGGACGATAGCAAGCGTAGCCCCTTGTAAATCGTTTTTAGTGAGGCCGAGATGAAAAACATCAGACTTAGACATAGGTGACTCCTCTGTGGGTCGGTTTGTCAGAAGAAGTAAAACGGTACTTTACAGAAGCAATGTGCATTATTTCGTGACACACCTCACCATGAATGAAAATGATTGCAGTTAATTTCCATAAAATGGTGATTCACATCACATTAACAAGTTATATCGCCGGGTGCTGCACAAAAGATAGACGCTATAAGGCACTGTGGGTTGTTAACCTGGTGTCTATATTTATCTTTGCGCTAATCCATTCATTGGTACGGAGAATGCCATGACTGAAAAAACCGGTTTTGCACCTGCTGCGGCCCCGCATGCTTCAACCATCGTCTCAACCCCTGAAGAGGCCATTACCGCAGGCGAGACCTCCATTCCCTCCCAGGGAGAGAACATGCCAGCGTACCACGCGCGGCCAAAATCCGCCGATGGCCCGCTGCCCATCGTGATCGTGGTGCAGGAAATATTTGGCGTTCATGAACATATTCGCGACCTCTGCCGCCGTCTGGCGCTGGAGGGTTACCTGGCCGTTGCGCCGGAACTCTATTTCCGTCAGGGCGATCCGAATGATTACAGCGACATCCCGACGCTGTTCAGCAACCTGGTCAACAAAGTGCCGGACGCGCAGGTGCTGGCCGATCTCGACCACGTTGCCAGCTGGGCAGCGCGCAACGGTGGCGATGCGCATCGTCTGATGGTGACTGGCTTCTGTTGGGGCGGACGCATTAGCTGGTTGTACGCCGCGCATAACCCGCAGCTAAAAGCGGCCGTGGCCTGGTACGGCAAGCTGGTGGGTGAAAAAACGCTGAATTCACCGAAGCAACCTGTTGATATTGCCACGGATTTAAATGCGCCTGTGTTGGGGCTCTATGGCGGTCAGGATACCGGGATCCCGCTTGATACGGTCGAGACCATGCGCCATGCGTTGCGGGCGGCAAACGCGAAGGCGGAAATTGTGGTGTATCCGGAAGCCGGGCACGCCTTTAATGCCGATTATCGTCCGAGCTATCACGCGGAATCGGCGAAAGATGGCTGGCAGCGGATGCTGACATGGTTTAGCCAGTACGGCGGGAAAAAAGCGTAAAAGCAAAAAGCCCGGTGGCGGCTACGCCTGACCGGGCCTACATTTCATCAAGCCTGACGCAAATTCTGCGCCGCCTGCACCATGTTCGCCAGCGCCGCGCGGGTTTCAGGCCAGCCACGGGTTTTCAGGCCGCAGTCCGGGTTTACCCAAAGACGTTCCGCCGGGATGCGCTGGGCCGCTTTTTGCAGCAGCGATTCAATCCACTCCACGCTTGGCACATTCGGGGAGTGAATGTCGTACACGCCCGGCCCGATTTCGTTCGGGTAGTCGAACTCTTCGAACGACTCCAGCAGCTCCATGTCTGAACGCGAGGTCTCGATGGTGATCACATCGGCGTCGAGCGCGGCAATGGAGTCCATGATGTCGTTAAATTCGCAGTAACACATGTGGGTGTGGATCTGCGTATCGTCCTTCGCGACAGCCGCGTTGAGGCGGAACGCCTCCACGCCCCACTGTAAGTAAGCATCCCAGTCGCTGCGACGCAGCGGCAAACCTTCACGCAGCGCAGGTTCGTCGATCTGAATGATGCCAATCCCGGCCGCTTCCAGATCCGCAACTTCATCGCGCAGCGCCAGGGCGATCTGTTTGGCGATGGTTTCCCGGGTTACGTCTTCACGCGGGAACGACCAGCAGAGAATGGTCACCGGACCCGTCAGCATGCCTTTTACCGGTTTGTCGGTCAGAGACTGGGCATACTTCGCCCACTCCACGGTAATCGCTTCCGGGCGGCTGACGTCGCCGATTACCACCGGCGGCTTCACGCAGCGGGAGCCGTAGCTCTGCACCCAACCGTTCTGGGTAAAGACAAACCCGTCCAGGTGCTCACCGAAGTATTCCACCATGTCGTTACGCTCGGCTTCACCGTGCACCAGCACGTCCAGACCTAAACGTTCCTGCTCGACAATCGCCTGTTTGATGTGTTCCGCAATACCGGTGCGGTAGTGATTCGCATCCAGATTGCCCTTTTTGAAGTCCAGGCGCAGGCTGCGGATCTCGGTAGTCTGCGGGAAGGAGCCGATTGTCGTGGTCGGCCACGCGGGCAGGTTAAAGCGCGCACGCTGGGCTTCGGCGCGCACTTCATACGGGCTCTGGCGCTGGCTGTCCCGGGCGGTGATGGCCGCCAGACGTTTTTCCACTGCCGGGTTATGCACGCGCGTCGAGTGACGGCGCGCCTGGATCGGAGCGCTCCAGTCGCTAATCGCTGCCGTGTCGCCGCTGTTCAACGCGTCGCGCAGCAGAGCCAGCTCCTCACACTTTTGCAGGGCGAAGGCAAACCAGCTTTTCACCTCAGGGTCGAGTCGGGTCTCCACGCTCAGGTCAATCGGGCTATGCAGCAGGGAACAGGAAGAAGCCACCCACAATTCACGTTTACCGACTATGTCTTTAATTTGTGCATATTTCTCGGTGAGATCGGCACGCCAGACGTTACGACCATTCACCAGACCGGCAGAGAGCAGCCAGTCCACTGGCAGACGCTTGTGCAACTCTGCTACATCGTCTTTGCCGTGAACGAGGTCAACGTGCAGACCCTGAACCGGCAGCGCGGTAATGGTTTTCAGGTTCGGCGTGACGCCTTCGAAGTAGGTGGTCAGCAGCAGCTTCACCTGCCCGGTGAGCGCGTTATACGCCGGTTTGAAGGCGTCCAGCCACGCCTGCGGCAGCTCAAGCACCAGCGCCGGTTCATCGATTTGCACCCACTGAATGCCGCGTTTGCCCAGCTCAATCAGCACCTGCTTATAAACCGGCAGAATGTCGTTCAGCAGGCTGAGGCGGTCGAACTGTTCGCCTTTCACTTTGCCCAGCCACAGGTAGGTTATCGGCCCCAGCAGCACGGGTTTCACCTGGTGACCCAGCGCCAGCGCTTCGTCCACTTCATCCAGAAGCTGGGTCCAGGTCAGTTTGAACTGCTGGCCTTTAACGAACTCCGGCACCATATAGTGATAGTTGGTGTTGAACCACTTGGTCATTTCCGCCGCCGCCGCTGGCTCACCCGTTGGCGCGCGGCCACGGCCGATGCGGAACAGGGTATCGATATCCACCGATCCATCGTTGTTCTGATGACGAGCCGGCACGTTGCCAAGCAGCAGGCTGGTGGTCAGAACATGGTCGTACCAGGCGAAATCGCCCACCGGCAGCAGGTCAATGCCCGCCTGTTTTTGCTGATCCCAGTGACGCGCGCGCAGCTCACGTCCCACCGCCAGCAGTTCTTCACGGGTGGCGTTACCTGCCCAGTAGCTTTCTTGCGCTTTTTTTAGCTCGCGACGCAGGCCAACGCGAGGGAAACCGAGAGTGTGAGTGCGGATTGTCATGGTATGCCCCTTGTGAAATTCGTTATTTAGACGTCCAGATGTTTACACATCTATAATTGGCAGGTACTGTATATTCCTCAAGCGCAAAATGTTCATGGCGAAGTGAAGGACTTTCATGATCGAGATAAAACACCTGAAAACGCTACAAGCGTTGCGGAACTGCGGTTCTCTTGCGGCGGCAGCGGCCACGCTGCACCAGACTCAGTCTGCCCTTTCTCACCAGTTCAGCGATCTGGAACAACGCCTCGGCTTTCGTCTTTTTGTGCGTAAGAGCCAGCCTTTGCGCTTTACGCCGCAGGGCGAAATTTTGCTTCAGCTGGCGAACCAGGTGCTGCCGCAGATTGCCAGCGCGTTGCAGTCCTGCAACGAGCCGCAGCAGACCACCCTGCGCATCGCCATTGAGTGTCACAGCTGTATTCAGTGGCTGACCCCCGCGCTTGAGAACTTCCGCCAGAAGTGGCCTCAGGTGGAGATGGACTTCAAGTCCGGCGTCACGTTTGATCCTCAGCCGTCGCTTCAGCAGGGTGAGCTGGATCTGGTGATGACCTCAGATATTTTGCCGCGCAGCGGTCTGCACTATTCGCCAATGTTTGATTTTGAGGTGCGTCTGGTGCTGGCCCCGGACCATCCGCTGGCCGCCAAGACGCGTATCACGCCGGAAGATCTGGCAACGGAGACGCTGCTGATTTACCCGGTACAGCGCAGTCGTCTGGATATCTGGCGCCATTTCCTGCAACCCGCAGGCATCAGCCCACAGCTGAAGAGCGTGGATAACACGCTGCTGTTAATTCAGATGGTGGCGGCCAGAATGGGAATTGCGGCGCTGCCGCACTGGGTGGTCGAGACGGTTGAACGCCAGGGTCTGGTGGTTACCAAAACCCTGGGTGAAGGACTGTGGAGCCGGCTGTACGCCGCCGTGCGCGACGGCGAGCAGCGTCAGCCGATTACGGAAGCGTTTATTCGCTCAGCGCGGAACCACGCGTGCGACCATCTTCCGTTTGTGCGGAGCGCGGAGCGACCCAGCGGCGATGTACCCACAGCGAAGCCAGGATCACCGTTCCCCCAATAAGGAAACTCGGCCAGTGCGGCTGTTCCTGCCAGATGGCGAGGTTCACCAGTAGCCCCGCCGGCACGTGCACGTTGTTCATGATCCCCAGCGTTCCGGCGTCTACCTGCGTCGCGCCGTAGTTCCACATAAAGTAGCCCAGCCCCGAGGCCACCACGCCCAGCCAGACCAGAACGCTCCACTGCACGGTGGTGGTCGGCAGCTTTTGCGGGTTGCCGAGCATAAACCATGCCGCAATCGCGACAATCGCCGCGCCCATATAGAACCACGCAAACGCGTTATGCTGCGGCATCGGGCGGGTCTCCATGAGGCGTTTGTAGCCCACCATCCCGATGGCGAAGCTGATATTGGCGAGCTGGACGAACATCAGCCCGGTCCAGAAGTGATCGCTCACCTTGTCATAGCGAATTATCGCCGCGCCAATGACTGCCAGCGCCGCGCTCAGCAGATATCCCCAGCGCAGGCGGCGCCTGCTGAGCAGGTCGTAAATCAGCGTGATATAGAGCGGCGTGAGCACGGTAAAGAGCAGAAATTCCGAGACGGAGAGGTAGACGTAAGCCCGGAAGCTGAACAGGTACATGATGCCGAGCTGCATTGCGCCTACCAGCATGTACAGCAGAATGGTTTTCAGCGATTGCCCGCGGGTACGCAGGAACGGCAGGAACACCAGCGCCGCCAGCCCCACACGCATCAGCACCGAAAAGTAGCTGTCGACCGATCCGGCAAGGTATTCGCCAATCAGGCTAAAGGAGAAGGCCCACAGAATAGTGGTGATAATGAGTAGCGCCACAATGCTTGTCTCTCAGAAAGAAGGAGAGGCATTGTAGCGAACTCTTTAGTTGACATCTGAACAATAAACAATCAAATGAAGATTATTCAAGGAACAGTTTGCGCAAATACTTAGGTACCGCGTTGTCTGCGTTGGTGCCAATCACTTCCAGCTCCGGGTGCAGATCTTTCAGGCGCTGGTGCGCGTTCTGCATGATGCAGCCTTTGCCCGCCATGGAGAGCATCTCGGCATCGTTCATGCCATCGCCGAACGCGATGCAGTCTTTCAGATCAAAGCCCAGACGCTTCGCGACCGCTTCCAGCGCGTGACCTTTGGACACCCCGCCCGCCATCACTTCCAGACAAGTCAGCGTGGAGAAGCTCACGTTCACGCGGTCTCCCCAGCGGGCGTTGATCGCCTGCTCCAGCGGAAGCAGCGCTTCGTGACTTTCGCAGGTAAAGAACACCTTGCTGATCCCTTCAGGATCCAGCAAACCCGGTTCATACAGGGAGTAGTTGAAGACGGCTTCCTTGAAGAAACGCATTTCGTCCGGGCGATGACGGTTCATAAGCCACTCGTCGTCGCGATAAACGTTAGTGACGATATCCGGGTTGTTATGCACAATGCCGAACAAATCAGTGGCGATGTCGCGATCGAGATTGTGGGTAAAAATCAGGTTGCCGTCCGTGTCGTGTACGCGCGCACCGTTGGAGGTGATCATGTACGACTTGATCTCCAGGTTATCGCGGATCTGCCCCACGTCCACGTGGTGGCGGCCGGTGGCGAACACAAAGTTCACGCCACGGGCAGTCAGGAGTTTTAAGGTCTCTTTCGCATAAGGCGACAGGGTGTGGTCGGGGGAAAGCAGCGTGCCATCTAAATCAGATGCAACAACCTGGTACATAGGGATTTCAACCTCTGGTGGAAAACAATAATTAGTTATGCCTGTTGAAAAATTCAACAATGGCGTTGAGCGCGACTGAGCGCATAGCGTCCTTTTCAAAAAGGATCTCATGGTACGCACCGTTGATGACCAGCGGTTTACCCCCTTCACAGGGATGGCCCGCCGCGGCGCGAAGTTCACAATAGCGGTCATGCATGCGGTTATCCACCACACGCTCTTCTTCCGCCTGGATCAGGAGCGTCGGCGTGTCATCATCGCCTACGCCCGCCAGCACCTGCTCACCGGCATGAATACCTTCCCGCACCCAGTGCCAGGTGGGGCCGCCGACCCGCAGACGCGGTTCATCGGCATAAAAACGCAGGTTGCGGCGATAACGCTGCCGACTGTGGGTTAACACGTTGATGGCAAACGGCAACGCCCGCCAGCGTCCTGTTCCTATGGCATAGCCTTCACGAATGCGCTGATGGCCCTCAGCCCAGTCGAGAAGATGGCGCACCATCCAGTCAGGAAAACGTATCACAATGCCGTACATCGGCGCGGTCAGCGCAATGGCGTCGCACTGGTGCTTATGGCGCTGCAAAAACAACGTCGAGATCGCGCCCCCCATGGAGTGGGCAAGAATATAACGCTTGCGCCACGGTCCGGGCTGCACTTCCTGCTGCCAGAACGCGGCCAGATCGTCGACGTAATCGCTGAAGTTATCCACGTGGCCGCGATGGGTATCCGGCAGCATCCGGCCGGAAAGCCCCTGCCCGCGATGGTCGATAATTAACACATCAAAGCCCAGATGGAACAGGTCATACGCCAGCTCGGCATATTTGATATAGCTTTCGATGCGCCCGGGGCAAACCACAATCACCCGGTCATTTTTTTCATCATGGAAACGAACGAAGCGTACCGGGATATCCCCGACGCCCATAAACTCATCTTCCTCACGCTGGCGCCAGAAATCGGTCAGCGGCCCCATGGAGAAAGCAGCAAATGCGTTTTCTCGTGTTTCCCAGTCCTTTTTCTGCTGAAACATTGGGTTTCCACCCCCCGTAATTCAGGGAATATCGTTTTTTTCGTCACCGGTCACAAAATGACTCAACAATAGCGTATTGTGGCATAAAAACAGACGATCCGGGAGTTTCAAATGACCTTCGAGTGGTGGTTCGCTTACCTGCTGACATCCATCATCCTCAGCCTTTCACCTGGCTCGGGCGCAATCAACACCATGACCACCTCCATTAATCACGGCTATCGCGGCGCGGCGGCGTCAATTGCTGGTTTACAGACAGGGCTTGGCATTCACATTGTGCTGGTGGGGATTGGTCTGGGCACGCTGTTCTCCCGTTCGGTGCTGGCCTTCGAGGTGCTGAAATGGGCTGGCGCAGCGTATCTTATCTGGCTGGGTATTCAACAGTGGCGCGCCGCAGGCTCGATTGATCTGCATACGCTCTCCCGGACGCAAACACGCGGCCACCTGTTTAAGCGCGCGGTATTCGTTAACCTGACCAACCCGAAAAGCATTGTGTTCCTCGCCGCCCTGTTCCCGCAGTTTATCGTGCCGCATCAGCCCCAGGTGATGCAGTACGTGGTGCTGGGCGCGACCACCATTATTGTCGATATCATTGTGATGATTGGTTACGCGACGCTGGCGCAGCGAATTGCGGCGTGGATCAAAGGGCCTAAGCAGATGAAGGCCCTGAACAAAGTCTTTGGTTCGCTGTTTATGCTGGTTGGCGCGCTGCTTGCGTCAGCGCGTCATGCTTAGCGAGAAATGATGAGATGAATGCCGAAGCCGGCGAACAGTGCGCCGGCAAAGCCGTCGATCCACTTCGCGATGCGCTGGTAGCCGCGACGCATCGCCGGTAAAGCAAACAGGCTTGCCACAACGGTAAACCAGGCGAACGTCTCAACAACGATTAGCAGGAAGATCCCCCAGCGCGCGCCCGCACCGACGTTATCCCCTACAAACAGCGAGAACACAGAGCCGAAGTAAATAATCGCTTTCGGGTTCGCCAGGTTAGTCAGCAGCCCTTTCACAAAGCTACGGCCGCCCGTTGCCAGCTCAACCTTTGGCTCTTCCGGCTTTTTCTCTTCTTTCTTCAGCGCCCCGCGCAGCATCTGGTAGCCCATCCAGCACAGGTACAGACCGCCGCCAACCATGATGATGTTATGCAGCCACGCCATTTTCGCCAGGATCAGGTTCAGACCAAGCAGCGCAACCGCCGCCCAGACCATAACGCCCATGGTGATACCGAGCACACCCATCATCGCCTCTTTGCGGGAGCGGCTGACGGCCGTTTGTGACACGAAGAAGAAGTCAGGGCCAGGGCTCATCAGCGCAACGATGTGCACTAACGCCACGGTGAGAAATAGCATTAACATAATTAGCTCGCGGGGAAATAATGTAGTGAGTCATCATCCTGGCACTTTTTCGCCCGGCTGACTACTCCTCATCATCACCATCAGCGTGGGAACGGATAAGCGCCATAAACTCTTTACCAAAGCGCTCCAGTTTGCGCGTGCCGACGCCGTTGACGCTGAGCATCTCGCTGGCGCTGAGTGGCATTTGCTCGGCCATCTCGATCAGCGTCGCGTCATTGAACACCACGTATGGCGGGATGTTCTCTTCATCGGCAATGGCTTTACGCAGCTTGCGCAGCTTGGCGAACAGCTTGCGATCGTAGTTGCCGCCGTAGGATTTCTGCATCACGCGCGGCTTCAGGGCGACGACGCGCGGAACGGCGAGCTTCAGTTCAACCTCACCGCGCAGGACCGGTCGCGCCGCTTCGGTAAGCTGAAGCGCAGAGTGCTGGGCAATATTTTGCGTGGCAAAGCCGAGATGGATCAGCTGGCGGATGATGCTTACCCAGTGCTCGTGGCTCTGGTCTTTCCCGATGCCGTAAACCGGCAGCTTGTCATGACCCATATCGCGGATACGCTGGTTGTTAGCCCCGCGCAGCACTTCAACGACGTAGCCCATCCCAAAGCGCTGGTTAACGCGTCCGATAGTCGAGAGCGCTTTGCGCGCGTCCATCAGACCGTCGTACTGCTTCGGCGGGTCGAGGCAGATATCGCAGTTGCCGCACGGCGCCTGACGCCCTTCACCAAAGTAGTTGAGCAGCACCAGACGGCGGCAGGTTTGCGCTTCGGCGAAAGCACCCATCGCGTTAAGCTTGTGGCGTTCGATATCCTGCAACTGCCCCTGCGGTTTCTCCTCAAGACAGCGGCGCAGCCACGCCATATCCGCCGGATCGTAAAACAGCATCGCTTCCGCAGGCAGGCCATCACGCCCGGCGCGGCCGGTTTCCTGATAGTAGGATTCGATATTGCGCGGGATATCAAAGTGCACCACAAAGCGCACGTTAGGCTTGTTGATCCCCATCCCGAACGCCACCGTTGCGACCACGATTTGCAGGTCGTCGCGCTGGAATTTTTCCTGAACGTCGGCGCGGATGTGGTTTTCTAACCCGGCATGGTATGCCGCCGCGCTAAAGCCGCGATTTTGCAGACGCGCAGCGGTGTCTTCCACCTTCGCGCGGCTGTTGCAGTAGATGATGCCGGACTTGCCGCGCTGCTCCTGCACGTAGCGCAGGAGCTGATCCAGCGGCTTGAATTTTTCCATCAGCATATAGCGGATGTTCGGCCGGTCGAAGCTGCTGACCTGAATATAGGGGTCTTTCAGCCCCAGCAGGCGAACGATGTCCTGACGCGTGGTGTCATCCGCCGTGGCGGTAAGCGCCATAAACGGCAGCTCAGGGAAGCGCTGACGCAGCTGGCCGAGGGCGGTATATTCCGGGCGGAAATCGTGCCCCCACTGGGAGATACAGTGCGCTTCATCCACCGCCAGCAGCACCGGGTTCCAGTGCGCCAGGTGGTCGAGGAAGTTGTCCAGCATCAGGCGCTCTGGCGCGATATACAGCAGGCGGATCTGCCCGGTGCGGCACCCGGCCATCACCTCTTGCTGCTGCTCGCGGGTTTGCGTCGAGTTAAGACAGGCCGCCGCCACACCGTTGGCAAGCAGCTGGTCGACCTGGTCTTTCATCAGGGAAATAAGGGGGGAGACCACAACCGTCAGGCCATTAAGTACCAGCGCGGGCACCTGATAGCAGAGCGATTTTCCGCCGCCGGTCGGCATGACCACCAGGCAATCGCGGCCTTCCAGCACGGTTTCAATGATGGTTTCCTGGCCAGGACGGAACTGCTGGTAGCCAAAGGTTTCATGCAAAACCTGTTTAGCCAGCGATTCCTGATTCAATACTTCCGCCTGCGCCACGTTAACCCCATATGCCAGAAATGAAACAGGCGCTATTTTCAGCGCCTGAGAGAGAAACTTCAACGTTTAACGCAAAAACATTCGAGCAGCTTAGAAAATATCGTTCAGCATGACGCCCACACCAACGCGGGTCTGGTTGAAGTTATAGTCAATCAGCGATTCGCCATAACCGCTATACACCTGGGTATAGAGACGAACGTGCTTCGTCACCGGATAGCTCAGGCCCAGCTCTGCGCCGCCGTAGCCGGTATTCCAGTTGTACTGCCCTTTGGCGCTCAGCACCGCGTCACCCAGCTGATAGCCCACTTTAAGCTGATAATAGCCCATGTATTTGGTGATATCAGGATTGTCATCGGTGCTGCCCACCACGTACCACGGCTTCACTTCCACCATGAAATTGCCGTTCTGCGCCATCAGACGCGTATAAACGCGATTCCAGCTGCGTGAGGTTGGGTCGGAACGACCGTTGGAATCGTGGTTATAGCCCACCTCCACGTCTCGCAGCGTCCAGCCTGCAAACTCATAATCAGTGGCGAAACCGAGGAACAGCTGCGGTTCATAGTTGGTTTCGCGGAACGGTGAAGATTCCCCGCTGTTGGAGAGCTGCCACCATGACTTCTGCGTGTAAGATGCACCAAGCACCGAGTTCGGCCCCAGGATGCCGCGCCATAACGGGAAGGCCAGGCTGAGCTGGAACTTCACCTCATCTTTACGCGCATTGTCAGACCAGTTATAGGAACTTATCGCCTCTTTGTTGAGATCGCTGGTCTGGGTATAGATCACGTAGTTTGTGTCATAGGGGTAGAGCGTGAACGGATTGTCATGCTCCTGAAGCATATTGGCGATGATGCTGCCCTGAACGGCAGGTTTATCATGCACTTCTTTGATCGTCGCTTCCTGCGCATATGCTGTGAGGGGCAGCGCAACCGCCGCCAGTAACCAACCCAGATACGTCCGCATCGGTGGTGTTCTCCTGAAATTGTGACATTTAATGAATAGTTTTGTCCGGGCATTCTACAGACTTCTGCGATAACTTCCGCTTCCTCGTTTCTTAAAGTGGCATTCCTTTATCCTGAAGCATAAAATCAACATTTTGTTAACAACAAGGATGCCACGTCAGATGTCAGCCACACTCACCGCCGAAGAAACCTTAAAGCTCGTGGGCGAGATTTTTGTGTACCACATGCCATTCAACCGTGCACTGGGTCTTGAGCTGGAGCGATACGAAAAAGACTTCGCTCAGCTGAGTTTCAATAATCAGCCAATGATGGTCGGTAACTGGGCGCAAAGCATTTTGCACGGCGGAGTGATTGCCTCTGCGCTGGACGTGGCGGCCGGTCTGGTGTGCGTGGGCAGCACGCTGACGCGCCATGACACCATCAACGAAGATGAGTTACGCCAGCGCCTGTCGCGCATGGGAACCATCGATTTACGCGTCGACTATCTGCGTCCGGGACGCGGAAACCGCTTCACCTGCACCAGCAGCCTGCTGCGCGCCGGGAATAAAGTTGCCGTCGCCCGCGTTGAGCTGCATAACGAGGAGCAGGTTTATATCGCCAGCGCAACCGCCACTTATATGGTGGGTTGAGACGGCAAATTCGGGTAAAATTACTTCACTTTTTTGTAACGGATTTTCCCGATGGATGCTAAACAGACGCGGCAGGGCGTTTTACTCGCTCTTGCCGCTTATTTTATTTGGGGTATCGCGCCGGCGTACTTCAAGCTTATCGCCTATGTCCCGGCGGACGAGATCCTCACTCACCGCGTCATCTGGTCGTTTTTCTTTATGATTGCGCTGATGAGCATCAGCCGTCAGTGGTCAGGCGTCAAAACGCTACTGAAAACCCCGAAGAAGGTCTTCCTGCTTGCCCTCTCTGCGGTGCTGATTGGCGGAAACTGGCTGCTGTTTATCTGGGCGGTGAATAACCATCACATGCTCGAAGCCAGCCTGGGCTACTTCATTAACCCGCTGGTGAACATCGTGCTGGGGATGATTTTCCTCGGCGAACGTTTCCGCCGGATGCAGTGGGTGGCGGTGATTCTGGCCCTCTGCGGCGTGCTGGTACAGCTGTGGACCTTCGGTTCACTGCCGGTTATCGCCCTGGGGCTGGCGTTCAGCTTTGCCTTCTACGGCCTGGTGCGTAAAAAAATCGCCGTGGAAGCGCAGACGGGAATGCTGTTTGAAACCCTGTGGCTGCTGCCTGTCGCGGCGATCTACCTGTTCGGTATTGCCGACAGCGCCACCAGCCACATGGGCAGTAACCCATGGTCGCTGAACCTGATGCTGATGGCCGCGGGCGTGGTCACGACGATACCCCTGCTGTGCTTCACCGGCGCGGCAACGCGTCTGCGTCTCTCGACGCTTGGCTTCTTCCAGTACATCGGCCCGACGCTGATGTTCCTGCTGGCGGTGGTGTTTTACGGCGAGGTGCCGGGTGCGGATAAGATGGTGACGTTTGCCTTTATCTGGGTGGCGCTGGCGATTTTCGTTGCGGATGCAATTTATACCCAGCGCAGGACTCGCAGAGGAATTTAGGTGCTTTGTAGGGCGGGTAAGCGCAGCGCCACCCGCCTGATTTTTACAACCAGTTCTTCCGCTTGAAGTACAGGTACGGCGCCAGCCCGGCGAGGATCATAAAGATAATCGCCCCCGGGTAGCCAAAGCTCCACTTCAGCTCCGGCATAAACTCAAAGTTCATCCCGTAGCTGGATGCCACCAGCGTCGGCGGCAGGAACACCACGGAAACCACCGAGAAGATCTTGATGATGCGGTTCTGCTCGATGTTGATAAAGCCCATTGCCGCCTGCATCAGGAAGTTGACCTTCTGGAACAGGGATTCGTTGTGCGGTAGCAGGGATTCAATATCGCGTAAGATCTCACGCGCCTGCTCCAGCTGACCGCCCGGCAGACGCGCCTTGCGAACCAGGAAGTTCAGCGCGCGCTGGGTATCCATCAGACACAAACGCACCTTCCAGCCGATATCTTCCAGCTCTGCAAGCGTGGACAACGCTTCGTCGTACTCATCGCCCTGATGGCCTTCCATGATCACGCGGCTCAGCTTTTCCAGGTCGCTGTAGATGTTTTCGATTTCATCCGCCAGCTGTTCGATTTTGGTTTCGAACAGATCCAGCAGCAGCTCATAGGCGTTACCGTCCATCATCGCCTGGCTGCGGGCGCGCATGCGGTAGAGACGAAACGCAGGCAGTTCGCGCTCGCGCAGGGTGAACAGGCGGCCATCGCGGATGGTAAACGCCACGGTGGAGTTCCCCGCGTGGTCTTCGGCATCTTCGAAGAAGAAAAAGGAGTGAATGTGCAGGCCGTCTTCGTCTTCAAAAAAACGGGCGGATGCTTCGATGTCTTCCAGTTCCGGGCGTGTCGCCAGGCTTTGCCCCAGTTCAGATTGTACGCGAAGGCGCTCATCGTCGTCCGGCTCGACCAGATCCACCCATACGGCATCAATGAGGGGCTGTGACTCTTCGGCTTCAAGCCGAGTCAGTCGGTTATTTTCGAGTTGAAATGCGCTCAACATGACCGGGACTCCCAATGCAAAAAATATCGGACAGTTCGGTGGGCACACAGAAACAAATTGGGTTTCAGACCATTAAACAGCCTGACTCAGCGCGACGGGAATGATGCAGTCGCTGACAACCACTAAGGCCATCAGCAAGAGGAGATAGCCTTAGGAGTTGTTCCTGGATGACAGGGAATTGAGCCAGTATCTACTGGGTGTGTCCAAGGCGAATGTCCTCTTAGCGTAATCGTGCGCGCATGTTACGCCAGCAATAACTGTGGCGTCAACACGCAACGGAACGCTGAAGGGCATTAATTGACCTTCAACGTATAAGGCTAGCAGATTATTACAAAATAGTGATATTTTTCTGAAAGTTACACACTTTCCAGCTTGGCATAGGCTGCCACCAGCCATTTGATCCCCTGCCCCTGGAACGCTACCTGCAAACGGCTGTGCTCGCCGCTGCCTTCCAGATTGACGATGGTGCCTTCGCCAAACTTCGAGTGGCGCACGCGCTGGCCCAGCTTGTAACCGGTATCGGTTTCAGAGATTGGCGAGCCCATACGCTGATGACTGACCGGACGGCTGATGCTGGCGCGCAGGCGCACCTCTTCCACACACTCTTCCGGCAGTTCGCCGATAAAGCGCGACGGACGGTGATACACTTCTTTCCCGTACAGGCGGCGGGTTTCCGCGTAGGTCAGGGTCAGTTTCTGCATCGCACGGGTCACACCCACGTAGGCCAGACGACGCTCCTCTTCCAGACGCCCGCCTTCATCCAGCGACATCTGGCTCGGGAACATCCCCTCTTCCATCCCGACGATGAACACCTGCGGGAACTCCAGACCTTTCGCGGAGTGCAGGGTCATCAGCTGAACCGCATCCTGCCAGGTATCGGCCTGCCCTTCACCCGCCTCCAGCGCGGCGTGAGAGAGGAATGCCTGCAACGGCATCAGGTCTTCGTCTTCTTCGTTGTAGCTGAACTGGCGCGTTGCCGTCACCAGCTCCTCTAAGTTCTCAATACGGGTCTGGCCCTTCTCGCCTTTTTCCTGCTCGTACATGGTGCGCAGGCCGGAATCTTTGATCACCCGGTCGGTCTGGACGTGCAGCGGCATGTCGGCCGTTTCCTGCGCCAGTGCGTCGATTAATTCCAGAAAGCGTTGCAGTGCGCTGGCGGCGCGCCCGGCGAGGGCTTTTTCCTGTAACAACTCGCGGCATGCCTGCCACAACGTGAGCTGACGATCGCGCGAGGCCTGACGCACCACGTCCAGCGTACGATCGCCGATGCCACGCGTCGGCGTGTTCACCACGCGCTCAAACGCCGCATCGTCGTTACGGTTGGCAATCAGACGCAAATACGAGAGCGCATCTTTGATCTCCTGACGTTCGAAGAAGCGCATACCGCCATAAATGCGGTACGGCATGCTCACCTGTAACAGCGCCTCTTCCAGCACGCGCGACTGGGCGTTGCTGCGATAGAGAATGGCACACTGCTCCAGCGCACCGCCGTTCTCCTGCCAGGTTTTAATGCGGTTCACCACGAAGCGGGCTTCGTCGAGCTCGTTGAAGGCGCAGTAAATCGAAATCGGTTCGCCGTCGACGCCATCGGTCCACAGCTTTTTACCCAGTCGCCCGTTGTTGTTCTCAATCAGGGCGTTGGCCGCGCTCAGTATGTTGCTGGTAGAACGGTAGTTCTGCTCCAGACGGATGGTTTGCGCGCCGGGGAAATCGTTGAGAAAGCGCTGGATGTTCTCCACCTGCGCGCCGCGCCAGCCGTAGATAGACTGGTCGTCATCGCCCACGATCATCACCTTGCCGGTATCCCCGGCCAGCAGGCGGATCCACGCGTACTGAATGTTGTTGGTATCCTGGAATTCGTCCACCAGAATGTTGGTGAAGCGTTCACGGTAGTGTTGCAGGATATGTGGTTTGTTGAGCCACAGCTCGTGGGCGCGCAGCAGCAGTTCGGCGAAATCCACCAGACCGGCGCGATCGCACGCTTCCTGATAGGCCTTGTAGACGTTCTGCCAGGTCTGCTCAACCGGGTTACCGAAGCTTTGAATGTGGTGCGGACGCAGCCCTTCGTCTTTCTGACCGTTGATGTACCACATCGCCTGACGCGGCGGCCACTGCTTCTCGTCGAGGTTCATCGCCTTGATCAGACGTTTCAGCAAGCGCAGCTGGTCTTCGCTGTCGAGGATCTGGAAATCCTGCGGCAGGTTAGCGTCCATATGGTGCGCGCGCAGCAGACGGTGCGCCAGGCCGTGGAAGGTGCCAACCCACATGCCGCCCTGGCTGGTGCCCATTAGCTGTGCGATACGGTGGCGCATCTCCGCCGCCGCCTTGTTGGTGAACGTCACGGCCATAATCGAGTACGGCGAGCAGTTCTCCACGCTCTGTAGCCAGGCGATACGGTGAACCAGTACGCGCGTCTTACCACTGCCCGCTCCAGCCAGTACCAGCAGGTTTGTACGCGAGGCGGCAACCGCGTCACGCTGTTTGTCATTAAGGCTGTCGAGCAGGTAAGAAACGTCCATTGGCACCGTCACGTCATGTCGGGCGGGCAAATGTTTCCATTCGCCAAAACCCTGTTAATTTATACAGAACAATTGATGATTATATCAGCGTCGTGAGGGATGCCAACCGTGAAATTTCCACGTGCGGCAGAAGACGGCTATCCGGGGTAGTCATCAGATCGGCATTTTCCGGCTTGATCCAGCAGGCCTGCATGCCGCAGCGGATCGCCCCGGCGACGTCCGTGGTCAGGTCGTCGCCCACGTGCAGGATCTCACCGAGCGGCAAATCCAGTTTTTCCGCCGCCAGATGATACATATCGTTGAACGGCTTCGAGCGTCCGTGCGGGCCCGCGCGCAGCACGAACTGAAAATAGTTCCCCAGACCAAACAGTTCAGGCTGAGCGTTGCCGTTGGTGATGGCGACCAGCGGCCACTTTTCGGCGAGCTTCGCCAGCGTGTCGTGGGTCTCCTGCGGCACGTCGATTCGGCTGCGCCATTTGGCGAAGTTTTCCATGGCCGCTTCAGCACCCATGGCCGCGTCCTGCGCGCTCAGGCCGGCATTGAGCATCGCCTGCTCAACCGCACGGCGGCGCCATTCGGTCACGTCATGGTAAATTTCCGGCTCGGTTTCCCGCAGGGACTGACGCAGCTTCTGGAACTCTTTGTTCTGGATCGCTTTCAGCGCAGGATGGTAGTTTTGCACAAACGCCAGCGACTCCTGCTCGGTACGCAGGATCACTGGGCGGTTATCGTAAAGGGTGTCATCAAGATCAAACGTCAGGGCTGAGATCTGACCGAGTGGGCGGTAAAAACGCATTATTTCCCCCGTTTGGCGCGTGGATGCGCCGCGTCATACACCGAGGCAAGGTGTTGGAAGTCTAAGTGGGTATAGATTTGGGTGGTCGACAGATTCGCGTGACCAAGCAGCTCCTGTACGCCGCGCAGGTCGCCGCTTGATTCCAGCATGTGCGTCGCAAAAGAGTGGCGCAGCTTATGCGGGTGAACGTGGCTGTTCAGCCCCTGCTTAATGCCCCACTCCGCAAAGCGCTTCTGCACGTTACGCGCCGAGATCCGCTTGCCGAGCTTCGACAGGAACAGCGCATCCTCTTCCGCGCCAAACAGACCGCGCAGATCCAGCCAGTGCTCAATCCAGGAGACCGCATTGCGGCCGATCGGCAGGCGGCGCTCTTTGCTGCCTTTGCCCATCACCCACACTTCGCCAGATTCCAGATCGAGGTGCTTTAAGTCGAGGTTCACCAGCTCAGAGAGACGCAGGCCCGCGCCGTACATCACCTCCAGCATCGCGCGGTCGCGCACGGCCAGCGGATCGTTGAGATCGATATCCAGCAGGCGGTTTACGTCGTCGACGTCGATATTTTTCGGCAGATGACGCGGGGCCTTTGGCGTGGCGATCCCTTTTGCCGGGTTGGCTTTCAGACCGCCCTGGCTGACCAGCCAGTCGAAGAAACTGCGCAGGGCAGAGAGCCGGAGCGCCAGGCTCGCCGGGCTTAAGTTTTTTTTACGGCTACGCACAACGAAGCCGCGAACCGTGGCGGCGTCACATTGTTGCCAGCTTTTCAGGCCGATTTCATCGGCAATCTGCATGATGGCATCAAGCTGACGCTGATAGTTGAGCAGCGTAATAGGGCTAAGCTGGCGCTCAACGCCCAGATAGCGCAGAAAACGGGTGACGTCAGTGGCGAGCAGTCCGTCCGTCATACGCGCTCAATCCAGCGCTCCAGCAGCTCAGGCAGCATCAGGGCGATCTCCTGCAACAGTTGCGTGCCCTGCCCCTGTTCATAATGATGCGCGTCGCGGCTGGTAAATAACATCACACCCAGGTCACCATCGCGCCCCATCAGCGACATCGCCACCGAGCCGATAGCTTTGGCTTCCGGTAGCACCACCAGCAGTTCTGGCCCGTTAAGCGGCCCCAGATAGTGGTGCTCATGGCCCAGACGCTGAATGCGCAGCGGTTCAAACGCCTGACGGCTCAGCGCCAGATGGGTAAACCCGGACGGCGCGCCAATGCGCCAGCGGTCGGGAAAGAGACGGATCGTCGCGCCTGCCAGCCCCAGCTCGCGCGCCCAGCGGTGGAAGCGGTTGAGGAACTCTTCGAGACTGTGCGCGGAAGCCAGACGCGCCTGAAGGTGCAGAAGACGATAGAACAGGCTTTCGTTATTGCTGGCCTGCTCCATCAGCAGCGTCATGTTCTCTTCGAGCTGATTGATGTGGTTGCGCGAGCGCGCCATGTGCCATTCAACCAGCGACACGGTCTCGCGAACCGGATGCGGTACGCGCATCCTTTCGACGACGCGTGCATTGCGGATAAAAAACTCAGGATTGTGCAGCAGGTAATCCACAACAGCGCTGTCATCCAGCTCCGTTACAGGTTCCCGCAGTTCTTCCCCTGGTTGCTTCATAGATGGATAAACCCGTCATAAACATGTGTCGCCGGGCCAGTCATGTACAGTGGATGACCCGCTCCTTTCCAGGCGATATCGAGACGCCCGCCCGGTAATTCCACGCGAACCTCTTCCGCCAGTAACCCCTGCGAGATACCGACGGCCACCGCCGCACAGGCACCGCTTCCGCAGGCCTGGGTTTCGCCCGCGCCGCGCTCGTAAACCCGCAGGCGAATGTGTTCACGCTTCACCACCTGCATGAAACCGATGTTCGCCCGCTCCGGGAAGCGCTCGTGGCTTTCCAGCACCGGGCCGAGCGTTTCAACCGCCGCGGTTTGCACATCATCTACCTGAATCACGCAGTGCGGGTTACCCATCGAGACGACGCCGCACAATACTGTCTGCTCGGCGGCACGCATAATATAGGTCTTTTCCGCTTTGTTGGCGCGAAACGGCACGGCAGCGGGTTCGAAGTTCGGCTCGCCCATGTTCACGCGCACCAGTTCGTCGTCGGTGACGCTGAGCACCATCCGGCCATTGGCGGTGCTGACGCGGATATCGCGCTTGTTGGTCAGCCCTTTCAGCCGAACAAAGCGGGCAAAACAGCGTGCGCCATTGCCGCACTGGGAAACTTCGCTGCCGTCGGCGTTAAAAATGCGATAGTGGAAGTCCAGGTCAGGATCGTAAGGCGGCTCCACCACCAGCAGCTGGTCAAAACCCACGCCCACGTGCCGATCCGCCAGACGACGGATCAGTTCCGGGGAGAAAAAGACATTCTGCGTTACCGCGTCGACGACCATAAAGTCGTTGCCAAGGCCATGCATTTTAGAGAACTGCATCATTTGCTCCATTGCGCGGGTACAGAACGTAATCGTCAGAGATTGACCTGAGTCGGGCCGCCGTTATTGCCGCGATCGTTGGTATCCGGCGTAGATGACTCGATACCACTTTGCACCGGTTTCGTCGGCGGTGGTGCGTTTTTATCCTCTGGCGGGAAGTACAGTGGTCCCTTCAGTCCACAGCCGGTCAGGCTAAACAGAGTGACAAGAACGGCAAGCGTTCGAAAGACGTTTTTCATGTAGAGGTTGCCCGTAAGTTCAAATCTGTTTCTATCATCGCAGGAGAAGACACAAAAGCAAGAGTTTGCCGCTTTCCTGCAACGGGAATTATTTAGCGTTATACTGCCGCCATCACGAAAAACAGGAATAAAACCATGAACGACAGTGAATTTCATCGCCTTGCCGATACCCTGTGGATGACCATCGAAGAGCGTATCGACGAGTGGGACGGCGACAGCGATATCGATTGTGAAATCAACGGCGGGATCCTGACCTTAAGCTTCGAAAACGGCAGCAAGATTATTATTAACCGTCAGGAGCCGCTTCACCAGGTGTGGCTGGCGGCGAAACAGGGCGGTTATCACTTTGATCTGAAAGGTGACGAGTGGATCTGCGACCGCAGCGGCGAAACGTTCTGGGATCTGCTGGAGCAGGCGGCGACCGCGCAGGCGGGTGAGAACGTGAGTTTCAGGTAGTTTTGTTGCCCGGTGGCGGCTACGCCTTACCGGGCCTACAACGGCTCGAACCATAGTCCGGGTAAGCGTGAGCGCCAACCGCAACAGCAGCTCGGACCGTAGGCCGGGTAAGCGTTAGCGCCACCCGGCAACAGCAGCTCGGACCGTAGGCCGGGTAAGCGTTAGCGCCACCCGGCAACAGCAGCTCAGACCGTAGGCCGGGTAAGCGTTAGCACCACCCGGCAACAGCGGCTCAGACCGTAGGCCGGGTAAGCGTTAGCGCCAACCGGCGAAAAGGTTCAGGAGAAATACTGCTGCAACAGCGGCGCAGTTTCCTGGTTAGCGGGCGCCGCAGGGGTAATCGCCTGCGTACGGAACGGGATCACCTGCGCTCGTCCATCCACATTCACAATCTGGTAGAACTGCGGCAGGTTGAAGTTGATAAAGCTTGAGCCGTAGGTAAAGCGATCGTGCGAGGATGAATAGAACCGGCTGACGTCGCGCACCAGCTCCTCTTTGCTGCCTTCACAGTGGTGATACACCTCGGCACGGTTGGTTTCATCCAGAATGTAGATATTAAACCCGGCGTTATCGCCCGACTCCTCGAAGAAGAACTGAATAATCCCTTCACTCGCAAAGCCATCCACCACCTGCGGCAGCTTAACGTGGTTGGTTTCCACCTGAACCGACAGGCCATGCAGTTTGTTGTGTGAAATCGCGCCGTAGAATTCAATGGCGTTCTCCAGCTTCTGCACCGACACGTTCAGGCGCTCAAAGAACAGCCCCCAGGTCTGGCCGGAGACGCGCAGCGCTTTAAAGCGTCCGGTTTCATTCCGGGTGCTGGAAAGACGCAATTCGATGCACTCAGACACCAGCTGCTGCACGCGGGTACGAATCAGGCCGCGAAGGTGCTGGCTGTAGCAGAACACCTCCACGCTGTCCGGCGGCGCGGCGTCCTGGTGCATCTTGCCGAGGATCGTTTTCAGCGCCTCGATCATCGCCTGCTCGCCGTTAAAGTGCAGGGTACGCACTTCGTTCCACGAGTTGCGGTACAGCAGATCCACGCTGCCCACCAGGCAGTTTTGCTGCTCACCGAAGCTAAAGACGTCCAGCTTACGGAAGTCAAAGTGAACCACCTGATTGCGGAAGGCCGCCGTCGGGTCGTATTCCAGGTTGACGATGATCGCCAGATGGCGAATCTCACACGGGCTGTAGAGCGCTTTTGGCGTCGGCGCAGGCAGACGCAGTGGGAAGTGGTGCGAGACATCCGCCACCATCTCCTGCAATTTGGCTAAATCGACCACCTCGTTGCCCTTGATAAACAACCGGGTGCGTGAGGTGAGAAGGCCGTTAAACCAGGCCCAGGCCACCAGCTTGTTAAGGTAGCGGTTATACTCCAGCGGCTGATGGCTGATGATCGAATCCATGCTTGGCGCACGGTTGTACAGATACCACCCGGTGCGGTTTGCGCGGCCCGGCGGCACGTAGATAAAGGTCAGATTCGGTTCAGACAGGTCAGGCGAAATCTGTGGGTTCACCAGCGTTACCTTGCCCGGCAACGCTTCAAACGCGGCGTACAGTTTACGGGTCAGCACCCCGATATCCTGTGGGCTGGCAGAAACGCTAAGGTTGTTACGGCGGGCAAAGCGGATCAGGTTGCGGTAGCTCTGCATCATCGCATCAAGCAGCTCGTTGTGCGCCTCGCGCACCTGATCGATTTTCCAGTTGGCGCGGTTGTCGAGCATGGCGAGACGCG
Organism: Enterobacter sp. CCUG 70166; assembly: GCF_020224095.1. NCBI lineage: Bacteria > Pseudomonadati > Pseudomonadota > Gammaproteobacteria > Enterobacterales > Enterobacteriaceae > Enterobacter > Enterobacter sp. CCUG 70166. The sequence continues at coordinate 91,838 of NZ_NRIQ01000015.1, read as the reverse complement.
CTTCGTCCCATCCCCACTCTTTGACTAACTGGCTGACCACTTCGCGGCGCCAGCCAACGCAGGCGCGCTCGCGGCTCAGTTTTTCACAGACTTTGAGATAGAAACATCGACGCACCAGGTCAAGACGCGTAGCGTCATCAATGGCCGTCAGGTATTCGGTGACGCGTTCCAGCATCATGCAGTAGGCATCAAGCCCGTAGGAGACGATCTCCCCGTCGTGCAGACGCTGCTTAATATCTTTCGCCAGCAGACGCGGGGTGGGGTATTCCCAGGAGTAGGCTTCCAGCAGCAGGGTTTTCAGCACCGCTTTGTACGGTGAATCAATGCTCTTATAGAGCTGCCAGAGGCTTGCACCAAAGTACTCTTCGGCGGACAGGGAGCTCAGACCGCCCAGATCCAGCCACTCGTTTGGCGTCAGTACGCCCTGCGAGTAAAGCGACATGACGTAGTCGTCATAATTCTCTTCTTCATCGCACGGCACCATATTCCACAGAATACGTTTTCCGGCCAGGCGAACCGCAGTACGGTAAAACTCATCCAGCAACAGAATGTGCTGAGTCGAGCCGCAGTCTTCACCACCCAGACTGCCGCTTTCGTTATGGCGGAAACGGTTTTCATCAATCAGGAAGAAGCTCACTTCCACGCCGAGCGACGCCGCCCAGCTCTCCAGCAGACTGCATTTACGCTGCAACAGCTGGCGCTCTTCATTGTCGAGCCAGGACTGATGGCAGACCCAGATATCCAGGTCAGAAGAACAACTTTGCCCAACCGATGACGTGCTGCCCATGGAGTAAACCCCGGTAATCGGCAGCTCGCCTTTCGGCGAAACCTGCGGCGGCATACCACGGTAAAGCTCAAGTTCAGTCAGATAGTGCTGTTGGGTTTCATCAGGCGTGAAGAGGCAAATGCCCTGGGGAACGTTACCATCGAGGTAACCCGGCATTAGCGGATGGTGATAGTGCAACAATGTCGGCAGTAGACTGTATACCTGCTGGAAAGCAGGGCCCATGGCAGCAAGCGCGCGATCCACACGCAATTGATTGATGGCATCCAGTCTCTGTTTCAGAGTCTCAATATAGAGGTACAAGACGTATCGCCTGATGTTTCCGGGTGTCGCACGCCAGTCAAAACAGAACAAGCAGCGGACCCGCAGTATTTCAAAAAATAACCGTTACCCTTTTTCGCCTTGTTCTTTTCTGGTGGTACAGACGAAAAAATGGTCTAAAACGTGATCAATTTAACACCTTGCCGGTTGACCGTAAAGAAAGATGCGCTACATACAAGTGTAGCACCGTTCTGTACGTGTAAATTCCTGAATACGGCGGTGGCTGACGCGAACGCCGCCCTGTCCCTCTCACTCTTCATCAACCGTAAAACTGCCATCCGAGTGTCAACAATGTTAGGATGGTTAGCGATTGATAATGACGGTAACAAGCATGTTAGACAATGTTTTGAGAATTGCCACACGCCAAAGTCCTCTTGCGCTCTGGCAGGCACATTATGTTAAGCAGCGCCTGGAAGCCTGCCACACCGGATTACGCGTTGAGCTGGTGCCAATGGTCACGCGTGGCGATGTCATTCTTGATACGCCGCTGGCCAAAGTGGGCGGAAAGGGTCTGTTTGTCAAAGAGCTGGAACTGGCATTGCTTGAGAACCGCGCCGATATCGCCGTGCATTCGATGAAGGATGTGCCCGTTGAGTTCCCGGAAGGGCTGGGGCTGGTGACCATCTGCGAGCGCGAGGATCCGCGCGATGCGTTTGTCTCTAATCGCTATGACTCGCTTGATGCGTTGCCGGCAGGCAGCGTGGTCGGCACGTCAAGTTTACGCCGCCAGTGTCAGCTGGCTGAACGTCGCCCGGATCTGGTGATTCGCTCGCTGCGCGGGAACGTCGGCACACGCCTTGGCAAGCTGGATAACGGCGACTACGATGCCATTATTCTTGCGGTTGCGGGCCTGAAACGCCTGGGGCTGGAAGAACGTATTCGCGTGGCGTTGCCGCCGGAGCTGTCGCTGCCCGCCGTCGGCCAGGGTGCCGTCGGCATTGAGTGTCGTCTGGATGATGCGCGTACTCAGGCACTGCTCGCGCCGCTGAATCATGACGATACCGCCGTTCGCGTAAAAGCCGAGCGCGCGATGAACACTCGCCTCGAAGGAGGCTGTCAGGTGCCAATTGGCAGCTATGCTGAATTAACTGACGGTGAGCTGTGGCTGCGTGCGTTGGTTGGCGCGCCGGACGGCTCGCAGATGGTTCGCGGTGAACGTCGCGGCAAGCCGCAGGATGCCGAGGCGCTTGGCGTATCGCTGGCGGAAGAGCTGCTGAATAACGGCGCGCGTGAAATTCTGGCTGAGGTCTATAACGGAGAGCCCCCTGCATGAGCATACTTGTCACCCGCCCTTCTCCAGCAGGAGAGCAGTTAGTGAGCCGTCTGCGCGCACTGGGGCAGGTGGCCTGGAGTTTTCCGTTGATTGAATTCTCCCCCGGTCGCGAGCTGCCTACGCTCGCTGACCAGATGCGTGCCTTGCAGGAAGGTGATCTGCTCTTTGCGCTATCGCAGCATGCCGTGGAATTTGCCCATGCGCAGCTGCAACAGGAGGGCGTTAACTGGCCCCACGCACCCCGCTATTTCGCCATCGGGCGCACCACGGCGCTGGCCTTACATACCGCGAGCGGAATCGATGTTCGTTACCCGTTAGATCGGGAAATCAGCGAAGTCTTGCTACAATTACCTGAATTACAAACTATTGCCGGAAAGCGTGCGCTCATTTTGCGCGGCAACGGTGGTCGCGAACTGCTGGGCGAAACGCTGCGCGAACGCGGCGCAGACGTGAAGTTTGTGGAGTGCTATCAGCGCTGTGCGAAACACTATGATGGCGCGGAAGAAGCCATGCGCTGGCACGCGCGCGGCATTAATACGCTGGTGGTTACCAGCGGTGAAATGTTACAACAGCTTTGGTCGCTGATTCCGCTTTGGTATCGCGAAAACTGGTTACTCCGCTGTCGGCTTCTGGTCGTCAGCGAGCGTCTGGCGAACCACGCCCGGGAACTGGGCTGGCAGGATATTCGGATCGCTGATAACGCCGACAACGATGCGCTGCTGCGCGCATTACAATAACTCTCAAATGGGAAGCCATAATGACGGAACACGAAAAATCCTCCGCCGTGGTTGAAGAGACCAGGGAGACTGTGGACACCACGTCACAGCCAGAGACGACAGACAAAACCGTTGAGAAGAAAAACGGCAGCAATAAAACCAGCCTCACGCTGAGCGTGATTGCCATCGCGATTGCGCTGGCCGCAGGCGTGGGTCTCTACGGACTGGTGAAGAAACAAGGCACCAACCAGACGGCCACCAGCGACGCGCTGGTTAACCAAATCACCGCCCTACAGAAAGCGCAGGAGACGCAAAAAGCTGAGCTGGAAGGCGTGATCAAACAGCAGGCTGCCGCCCTCGCCGACGCGAACAGCAAACGTGAAGAGTTGACCAAACAGCTGAGCGAAGTGCAGGAGAAAGTCGCCACGATTTCGGGAACCGATGCCAAAACCTGGCTGCTCTCACAGGCCGATTTTCTGGTGAAGCTGGCCGGGCGCAAGCTCTGGAGCGATCAGGATGTCACCACCGCCGCCGCGCTGCTGAAAAGCGCCGACGCAAGCCTGGCCGATATGAACGATCCGAGCCTCATCAACGCACGCCGCGCTATTACGGAAGATATCGCCAGCCTGTCTGCGGTTTCTCAGGTCGACTATGACGGTATCATCCTTAAGGTAAATCAGCTCTCCAACCAGATTGATAACCTTCAGCTGGCCGATAACAACGACGATGACTCCCCGATGGATTCTGACGGCACCGAGCTGTCCAGCTCCCTGAGCGAATGGCGTATCAACCTGCAAAAGAGCTGGCAGAACTTTATGGACAGCTTTATTACCATTCGCCGCCGCGATGAAACTGCCGTGCCGCTGCTGGCACCGAACCAGGATGTCTATCTGCGCGAAAACATTCGCTCCCGCCTGCTGGTGGCTGCTCAGGCCGTACCGCGTCACCAGGAAGAGACCTACAAACAGGCGCTGGATAACGTTTCAACGTGGGTACGTGCTTACTACGATACCAATGACGCAACCACGACCGCGTTCCTGGAGGATATCGACAAGCTGAGCCAGCAAAACATCACCATGAACGTGCCGGACAAGCTGGAAAGCCAGCCGATTCTGGAGAAGATCATGCAGACGCGCGTGCGTAACCTGCTGGCCCAGCCGGGCGTTCCGGCAGAGCGCCCGGCTGAAGCACCTGCCGCCGCGCCAGCGCCTGAAAGCGCGCCGCAAGGAGAGTGATGATGCTAAAAGTCTTCTTACTCTTCATCCTGCTGATCGCCGGAATTGTACTGGGGCCGATGCTCGCGGGTCACCAGGGTTACGTATTGATCCAGACCGATAACTACAACGTCGAAACCAGCGTGACAGGGCTGGTGATCATCCTGATCCTGGGTGTGGTCGTCCTGCTGGCAGTGGAATGGATCCTGCGTCGGATTTTCCGTACCGGGGTTCACACGCGCGGCTGGTTCGTTGGCCGTAAGCGCCGTCGCGCCCGTAAGCAGACCGAGCAAGCGTTGCTGAAGCTGGCCGAAGGCGACTATCAGCAGGTTGAAAAGCTGATGTCGAAAAATGCCGACCATGCAGAACAGCCGGTTGTTAACTATCTGCTGGCCGCTGAGGCGGCGCAACAGCGAGGCGATGAGGCCCGCGCCAATCAGCATCTTGAACGCGCATCTGAGCTCTCAACTAAGGATCCGATTCCGGTTGAGATCACCCGCGTTCGTCTGCAACTGGCGCGCAATGAAAACCATGCCGCACGTCACGGCGTTGACCGTCTGCTGGAAATCACCCCTCGTCATCCGGAAGTGCTGCGTCTTGCGGAGCAGGCATACATTCGGACCGGTGCCTGGGGTTCGCTGCTGGACATTATCCCTTCCATGGCGAAAGCCGACGTGGGCGATGATGAACATCGTGATGAACTTCAGCGTCTGGCCTGGATTGGCCTGATGGATCAGGCGCGCGCCGATCTTGGCAGCGACGGCCTGAAAACCTGGTGGAAAAACCAGAGCCGCAAAACGCGCCAGCAGGTTCCCCTTCAGGTGGCGATGGCAGAACATCTGATTGAGTGTGACGACCATGACACCGCGCAGGAGATCCTTCTCGACGGTCTCAAGCGACAGTATGATGACCGCCTGGTGATGGTCATCCCGCGTCTGAAAACCAACAATCCGGAACAAATAGAAAAAGCATTGCGCCAGCAGATCAAAACCGTGGGCGATCGTCCGCTGCTGTGGAGTACGCTGGGCCAGTCTTTGATGAAACACGGCGAGTGGCAGGAGGCGAGTCTCGCCTTCCGCGCAGCGCTGAAGCAACGCCCGGACGCATTTGATTACGCCTGGCTTGCTGATTCGCTGGACAAGCAGCACAAGCCGGAAGAGGCCGCAGCCATGCGGCGTGATGGGCTTCTGCTTACGCTACACAATAACGGAACGCAGCAGTAATTATCCAGGAGGCCAGATGGCCTCCTTTTTTGTACCCATAAAAAAACGCCTGCTATAAAAGCAGGCGTTAAAACAGGTCTGTAAGACAACATATTTGGTGCTTCACTCAACGTTATGTCCATGGTGTTTGATGAGGCCGAAGCGACATCTGTCAGTGGACGATAAGCACCGTAAACGGCTCTGCGTCATTCCTGAGTTTATGAGGCCGTAGGGCGAACATAAGAGATGGAATGAGCATCTACACGCATATTATTGCATGTAATGTGCCAGGTTTACACGCATAACTTTTACATCGCGCAACATTTTAAGATAAAAGGAAATTATGTTGTTAAGAGACGCCTTACGCCATACAAAATCGCGCTAAGGGCGGCAATCTGTCGTCACCAGGAGACAGGTTAAGAGAGAAAATAATAAATTCTTTATTATTAAAGGCTTATATGTCGCTGAATCGCGACAAGGATATAGAGTGTTGTCGGGGAATGGCTACAGGATGAAAAAGCGCAGAAAACAAAAAACCCCGCCGAAGCGGGGTTCAAAATTGGTCGGCGAGAGAGGATTCGAACCTCCGACCCACTGGTCCCAAACCAGTTGCGCTACCAAGCTGCGCTACTCGCCGATGTACTGCTTTTTTGAATTTTTAGTTCAACTCATTAAAAGTCGTGGTGCGAGGGGGGGGACTTGAACCCCCACGTCCGTAAGAACACTAACACCTGAAGCTAGCGCGTCTACCAATTCCGCCACCTTCGCAATTCACAACTCTTTCAATAATGGGGTGGCTAATGGGATTCGAACCCACGACAACTGGAATCACAATCCAGGGCTCTACCAACTGAGCTATAGCCACCACTGTATTCTTTCACGCGGTTCTGACTACTTCTCAGACCACCGCAGCTCTAGCGCCGGGACTAAAATGGCGCGCCCGACAGGATTCGAACCTGAGACCTCTGCCTCCGGAGGGCAGCGCTCTATCCAGCTGAGCTACGGGCGCTTAGCGCCGTTGCGGGGCTGGATATTACGTACCTCCGACCCCGCTGTCTAGTGCTTTTTTGAAAAAAATGCGCGTTTGGTTATGGTTTGCACATTTTGCCGCTTATTCCTCCACTTTATGGGCGGAGCCACGGCGACCCAGGCCAAAAAGTTTATATGCAGCTGTGACGGCAGCCAGGAAGATCATCCCGACAAACAGCGACATGCGGGTATCTTCATTAAAGTACATTCCAATTAATACGCAAATCAGGAACGCCATCGTCAAATAGTTCGCATACGGGAACAGAATGGAACGGAATGGATGGCTGGCGATCGCTTCTTTGTGCGCCTGTCGGAAACGCAGCTGGCTAATCAAAATGACAAACCACGGTACCATCCCCGGCAGCACGCTGGCGCTATAAACATAAACAAACACGCGCTGCGGATTCGGGATGATGTAGTTCAGGCAAGAGCCAATCAGCAGAATCACAATCGACACCGCTACGCCCGCCACCGGTACACCCACGCGGGAGACTTTACCCATCACCGCAGGCAGCTGTTTGTTTTGCGAGAGCGCGTAAAGCATACGCCCACAGCTGTACATTCCGCTGTTACAGCCGGAGAGCGCCGCCGTCAGCACCACAAAGTTGATAATGGCGGCTGCCGCCGTGATGCCAATCTTAGCGAAGGTTAAGACAAACGGGCTGCCGGTGGTGCCGATCTCGTTCCATGGGAAAATGGTCACGATAACGAAGATCGCGCCCACATAGAAAATCAGGATACGCCACAGCACCTTGCCTACCGCGCTACGCAGCGTGACCTGTGGGTTTTTCGCCTCACCAGCGGTAATGCCGATCAGCTCAACGCCCTGATAGGAGGCGACAACGATACAGAGTGCCGTCAGAAAGCCCTTCCAGCCGCCCGCAAAGAAGCCGCCGTGCCCGGTCAGGTTACCAAAACCGATAGCGTGCCCGCCGTTACCGAAGCCAAAGAAGATGACCCCAAGGCCAACGACAATCATCACGATGATGGTGGTGACTTTGATCATCGCAAACCAGAACTCGATTTCGCCGTAAAGACGAACGGCGGCAAGGTTCGCCAGCGCCACCAGCCCTACGGCAATAAGCGCGGGTATCCACTGGGCCATCTCCGGGAACCAGAACTGCACGTAGACCCCGATGGCGGTGATCTCCGAAATCCCCACGGCCATCCACATAAACCAGTACGACCAGGCCGTGAGATAACCAAAGAACGGGCTCATATACCGGTGGGCGTAAACGGCGAAAGAGCCCGTCACCGGCTCCAGAAACAGCATTTCGCCCATTGAGCGCATGATGAAGAAGACGAACAGTCCGGCAATAATATACGCCAGCAGGACGGAAGGCCCCGCCCACTTCAGCGTGCTTGCCGAGCCCATAAACAGGCCAACGCCGATAGTCCCGCCCAGCGCGATCAGTTCAATATGTCGAGCTTCCAGCCCACGCTGAAGCTCCGGTTTTTTCTCTGCCATAATTCCTCGGTTGTGTTTGCTGTTTCCCGACTTGTTGCCGGGTATTGTTTTGAGGGGTACTGAAATACGGAGCGAATGGTTTCTTAAATTCTGGCAAATGGCAAACAATGCATTAAAAAAATGAATGCATTGCACATAAACTCAGCAGTTTTGCGGGGGGCGTTGCAGCGCGAACAGCAGATCGCGCTGCATATTGATTACATTTTCCCGGTGTAGTGCCAGGCGAGGTAGCGCAGAAGGCGAATCTGTCGTTTTATACGCGTCGGTTGGGAGAGCAGGCGGTAGAGCCACTCCAGCCCCAGATTTTGCCAGACTTTGGGCGCACGCTTAACGTGGCCGGTAAAGACGTCGTAGGTGCCGCCAACGCCCATATAAAGCGCATCCGGGCTGACCAGACGGCAATCGCGCATCAGTATTTCCTGGCGCGGCGACCCCATAGCGACAGTGACAATTTTCGCCCCGCTGTCGCGCACGCGCTCATATAACGCCTGGCGATCTTCCGGCCTGAAATAGCCATCCTGGCTGCCCACTATGTTAACATTCCACTGGCTACGCAGCTTTTGTTCGGTCTGCGCCAGCACCTCTGGCTTGCCGCCGATCAAAAATACCGGCGTGCCTTCAGCGCCTGCGCGCTCCATAAGCCGCTCCCAAAGGTCAGCACCCGCCACGCGAGACACATTAGCGTCTGGAAACTTTTTACGAATTGAACGCACCACGCTAATACCGTCTGCGTATTTAAACTCCGCGGCTTCAATCAGGCTTTTCACTTCCGCATTATCTTCAACCGCCAGCATTTTTTCTGCGTTGATGGCCACCAGCGTGCCCGACTTCATCTGCCCGTCCGCGAACAGAAAATCCAGCGCGTGCTGCATGTCACGCCAGCCAATCAGCTGTAGCCCGCGCAGCGCATAACGCGGGGCTGAAGTTGTATCCGTCATGATAATCCCTACTCAGACTTGCGACAGCGTTGTGCTGCCCTGTGGCTCACGTCTGTGCACAAGCCCTGCACTGTCAAACAACCAGTACAGCAGTTTTGCCAGCAGCAGACAGAGTCCGAAAACGACCATAAAGAACACCACGCGTGAGACGAATGAATCCAGCCCCTCGCGCGCCAGAACGATCATATTGAAAATGGCACCGAAACAGAAACTGTGCAAAACAGCGGCTTTGTAGCGGTTGGTCTCTTCGTTACCCAGCGTATATAGCCAGTCGAACCATTTTATTATCAGCCCTACCGCGATCGCGCCAGGCAGGATAAACCACGTTCCGCCCATCACTACCAGCGAGCCAATCAGGGTTGGGGAAATCGCCAGACCCGAATGGTTGTTCAGCACTTCCCAGGTGAAGTAGTTCGCCGTGTTCAGGACAATGCCGGGACGATCGGGCCACAGCCACGTCGGTATAAAGACATAGAAATCGCGAACAATCGGCGCCAGCCCCTGGAATTCGATCTTGTCGTAGTTTTGCAGCAGTAATGCCAGGTTTTCCCACGGCGAGAAGGTGTCGCGCGTCAGATACAGGAAGGTGTAAAACGCTTCGTCGCCGGCCACGTTCAGCCCGTAGCGCTTCAGCGCCAGCCAGAACATCCCCACAATGCCAAAGACGCCTGCCGCCGCCAGCATCCACAGCGAGATCCAGCCGCGAATAATGCCGATAAACAGGAAAATCGCGAAGGCGATAATGATGTTGGCGCGGGTGCCGCCGACGATCATGTAGGTCAGAATGCCAAATGCGACGGTGCTGACCAGGAAGAACAGCCAGGCTTTGCTGTCCTGACGCAGGAAAAAGACCACCAGCATCGCCGGGATAAAGAAATAGAAGAAACGCTTGAGCGCGACGCCGGAGACTTCGGCGGAGAAAATCTGGCTATAGGACTGCAACTTAAACAGTAAAAAGCCGTTATGCATGAAGAAAATCGCCACGCTGACGAGGGCGATAGTCATCAGCATAACCCACGTCAGATGGGTTTCTACCCGGTTCATGGTAAACAGCGGACGACGGGGGGTGGTGTCTTTTGCCGCGCGCAGGCGCGTTTTATAAGTGACGTAGTACACCGCATAGAAGCAGGTCGCAGAGAGCAGCGCCTGCAACAAGATTTCCGGCGGCGCGACGCCAACATCAAAGCGGAACACGAGGATGCTGGTCAGCGGGAAGCCAAAGAAAAAGGTCAGCAAAAACAGCAGCGAGAAGAATACGTTGAAGTTAAAACGTACCCGCCGGAATTCAAACCAGGTGAGCGTGGCGATAAACAGCGTGCTCAGCAGCCAGACCACCAGCAAGCCGCTAAACTGCAACTGGCTCATGCGTTGTCTCCTGAAGCAATACGCAGCGCGCGGTGCCACGGCGTGAGGTAGTTCGGGCTGAAAAAGTCGATGCTATTTTTATCCACCAGCGTGAGCTGACGCTGCGCTTCCCGTACCACCTCGACATTAAGCGTGTCAGAGGTAAACAGCACCGGAATATGCTGCTCGGCCATGTCCTGCCAGAACGGGTTTTCGCGGTTGAGCACGCAGGGTACGCCCGCCTGAATCAGCAGACACAGCGTGCCAATCCCCTGCTGACGGGCAAAGATGAAATAGCCCAGATCGCATTTTCGCAGCAGCGCGAGATAGTCATCAAATTCCAGCTTATCGCTGAGAATGTGCAGGTTTTCCGCGCTAAACAGCGCAAGCCCCTGCTGGCGAACTTCATCGATGTAGGCGTCGTTATTGGCGGGATAGCCCATCGGCACCACCACGTTCACCGTGTCGCCAAACTGCTGATGCACCGCCCTCAGCGCCGCGACATGCTCGTTACTGCGATCGCCGGAATTCCCCACCAGGATGGTCAGCTTGCCCTCTCGAACCGTGTCATTCGCCATGGTGTTCAGCGCCGGATCCATACGGGTCGGGAAATAGAGCAGCTCCCCGCGAACCTTCGGGTGCTGTTTAGCAAAATAGTTGAGATCGCCTCGGGTAGCAAAAACGCAGCCCACGCGCGCCTGCGCCAGACGACGCAGCGGATAGAAAAGTCGGAACTTCCAGCCACGGGAGACTTCGTAGAGATCCGCTCCCCAGATATGCCAGCTGAACTGAGAAGGTTTGATCCCGCCGCTTAACAGCGCCAGCCACAGTCCGGTATTGAACTGTCCATGGAAGAAGAAACGTTGGCTTCGATCCGCTTTGGCTTTAGCAACCACGGCCTTCGTCAGCGCCGCTTTGTCTGGCCAGAAGGTGATATGCAATGCCGGACACGCCGCGCTCAGGCCGCTGTCGCGTCCAACGACCATAAACTCACGCGCATCGGGCGTGCCGGATGCCAGTTCATCGTTGAAGAACCGCAGAACGGTCTGGTTATGATGCGGGATATCCGATCCCAGTATGTGTATCAGTGCAGTCATGCGCGTTTACGCCAAAGTAAAAATACGCCGCAACAGGCAGCGAAATAAACGATATAAGTTGCCATATAGGCCTGCGCCGCCCCCAGCGCACCGTGGGTGGGGATCAGCCAGTGAGAAAATGCCGTTAGCAGCGCAAACTGGCCGATCTCTGCCAGGATATACAACCGCAGCGAAGCCTTCGCAATCACCAGATAGCCGAAAACGTATGCCCCCACTTTCAGCACATCGCCGACCAGTTGCCAGGCAAACAGATCGCGCATGGCGGTAAACTTCGCTGAAAACAGCAGCCAGATGGCGAAATCACGCAGTAACCAGACGGTAAAGCTGGCGATCGCAACGGCCGGCAACACGAAACGCAGGGCGCGAAAAATCTCGCGGGTAATATCCTGCCTGGACGTCAGGCGCGATAAGGTTGGCAGCAAATAGACGCTAAAGGAAGCCGTAATAAATTGGAGGTAAGCATCTGAAATGCTGCTCACGCCCTGCCAGATCCCCACTTCATCCCAGCTGTAATGCGCTGCCAGCAGGTTTCGCATCATCACGTAAGCCACGGGAAGCGTTACCGAAGTGATGAGCGCCATCAGGGTAAACTTTCCTAGCTGCCCCGCCAGCATCTTGTCCCACTGCGGTTTCAGGTAACTCAGCGGGACATTGCCTCTGCGCATCAGCATAAACGCTGCCGGAATGACAACGAGCGCAGGCACCAGCGCCAGCCCCAGCAGCGCGCCTTCATAGCCGCCCAGTCGATAGCAAAAGTAGTAGGCGATAACGCCGATGATGCTGCCGAGGATCAGCGCCAGCGCATTCCCGGCGGCATCACGGAAGCCTTTCATCAGCGCCAGCAGCAGGTTCGCCCAGGCGATGCCCATCTGAACGAACGCCACCAGGCGCACCAGTCCCTGATAGTGCGTGTGTCCGAACAGTCCCTGACTAACAGGTGCCGCCGCCAGCAAAAAGACGATGGCCAGCAACGTAGAGAAGCCCAGCACCATAGCAGAGGAGGTGCCCACCACCGTGCAAAGCTTTTCGGCATCGTCATGATGCTGCGCGACGTATTTGGTGACGCCATTGAATATCCCGGCACCTGCCAGCACGCCAAGCACCGTGACCAGCTGGCGGAAGTTCCCTGCCAGCCCAACGCCTGACGGACCAAATGAGACGGCCAGCAGCTTGACGACCAGTAACCCGGCGCCAATTTTTACTAGCGTGGACGCTGCCGTCCACACCGACGCTTTTGCCAGAGACATATCAGGCGAAATAACTCAGAAGCGAATTGATCACCGTACGCTGGTTCACCGGCGCGAGGTTGTAGAACAGGGGCAGGCGGAGCAGACGTTCGCTCTCTTTGGTGGTGTAGCGGTCTTCACCGGCAAACATCCCGAAGGCTTCGCCAGCCGGGCTGGAGTGCAGCGGAATATAGTGGAATACCGCCATAATTTCCGCCTCCTTCAGCCAGGCAATCAGCTTGCTGCGATCGTCGTTATCGCGCAGCTTGATATAGAACATGTGGGCGTTGTGGATGCAGTCTGCCGGAATAGTCGGCAGTTCAATACGTCCGGCTTTAGCCAGCGGCTCCAGCGCGTCGTAGTAGGTTTGCCACAGGGAGAGGCGTTGCAGATTGATTCGCTCTGCCGCTTCCAGCTGCGCCCAGAGATACGCGGCCTGCAAGTCCGCCATCAGGTAGCTTGAGCCGATATCGCGCCAGGTGTATTTATCCACCTGACCGCGGAAGAACTGGCTGCGGTTGGTCCCTTTTTCACGGATCACTTCCGCACGCTCCACAAGGGCACGATCGTTAATCAGCGTCGCGCCGCCTTCGCCGCCTGCGGTGTAGTTTTTGGTTTCGTGGAAGCTAAAGCAGCCGATATGACCGATGGTTCCCAGCGCGCGACCTTTGTAGGTGGACATCACGCCCTGCGCGGCGTCTTCCACCACGAACAGGTTGTGCTTTTTGGCGATGGCCATGATGGTGTCCATTTCACAGGCCACGCCCGCGTAATGCACCGGAACAATCGCCCGCGTTTTGTCGGTGATCGCCGCTTCAATCAGCGTTTCGTCGATGTTCATAGTATCCGGACGGATATCCACAAACACGATTTTCGCCCCGCGCAGGACAAACGCGTTCGCCGTGGAGACGAAGGTGTAGCTCGGCATGATCACTTCATCGCCGGGCTGAATATCCAGCAGCAGCGCGGCCATTTCGAGCGATGCGGTACAGGACGGCGTCAGCAGCACCTTGGCACTGTGAAAACGTTGCTCCATCCACTGCTGGCAGCGACGGGTAAAACCACCGTCGCCACAGAGCTTGCCGCTGCCCATAGCCGACTGCATGTAATCAAGTTCAGTGCCCACAACGGGAGGCGCGTTAAATGGAATCATCTTGTCACCTGTATAACCAGTAGGCGGTGGCGTCGATGCTGGCACCACTCGCAATATAACGTTTAAGCGCAGCGGTGTTGCCCATCTGGGTTGCGACCCGCAGCGTCGATACATGTTGTTGCTCCGCCCAGTGCAGCGCCGCCTGCATGAGTTTTTCGCCCATGCCGCGCCCGGCTAACAAACCGATGCGCGCCTCTTGCTCGTTGAGCCTGCGAAGCGAAACAAAACCCTGAATCTGCCCACCGGCAGTACGGAACACCAGACAGACGTGGTCAAACGTGCCTTTAACCGCATTCTCTATCCACCGGGCATAAAAGCGGCCGCTGTCATCGGGCGCATACCAGGGCGCCCGGAAACGGCTTTGAGCGAAAGCCAGCGCCGCCATCTTGCGCAGCGCGGGGATATCCTGCTCCGTTGCAATTTCCGCGCCCGGTGAGCCGTGGCGGGCCACGGTAACAGAGAGATCAACCTCGCCCTCGACCAGCCGGAATCCGTGCTGCTGGAGCGCGTCCAGCAGATCGGCGCGGTCCGCCGGGATCTTAGCCTGTACGCGCTGCCAGGCGCTGAAGTCTGCGTCCTGCAACGCAGGAGCGTTATCGCGCAGACGCACTATCGCTGAGGGGAGCGAAAAAAATACGCTTTCCCACTCAAGGGACTCCAGCACGCCGTTGAGAGTAATCAACGCCAAACGCCCTTAGTATCAACAATATACTGCTGACGCACGGCATCAGCGGAGACCGCTTTAAACGCATTGTGATCCACCAGCAGCACCAGCACATCCGCCGTCGCCAGCGCGTCATCCAGTGCGGTAAGGGTGCAGTGACCGGCAAGTTTTGCCGGCAACGCATGAATATTCGGCTCAACCACCAGCGTTTCACCGCTGTGCCAGGCTGCGATCGTTTCGGCAATTTCCATTGCCGGGCTTTCGCGAAGATCGTCAATATTCGGTTTGAATGCCAGACCAAAGCAGGCAATTTTCAGCTCACTGGCACGTTTACCGCTGTCGGCGAGGCAATCCGCCACCGTGGCTTTCACCTGGTTGAAAACCCAGTGCGGTTTGTGGTCGTTTACTTCGCGCGCGGTGCGAATCAGGCGTGCCTGTTCCGGATTCTGCGCCACGATAAACCACGGATCGACCGCGATACAGTGCCCACCCACACCCGGCCCCGGCTGAAGGATGTTCACGCGTGGGTGACGATTGGCAAGGCGAACAAGTTCCCAGACGTTAATCCCCTGATCGGCGCAAATCAACGACAGTTCATTCGCAAATGCAATGTTAACATCGCGGAAGCTGTTTTCGGTCAGTTTGCACATCTCGGCGGTGCGGGAGTTGGTCACCACGCATTCGCCTTCAAGGAAGATCTTATACAGCTCGCTGGCGCGCGCGGAGCAGACTGGGGTCATGCCGCCAATCACGCGGTCATTTTTAATCAGTTCCACCATCACCTGGCCTGGCAGTACGCGCTCAGGGCAGTAGGCGATGTTGATATCGGCCTGGTCGCCCGCCTGCTGGGGGAAGCTGAGATCGGGACGCGCCTCGGCCAGCCACTGTGCCATCTGCTCGGTTGCCCCAACAGGTGAAGTGGACTCAAGAATAACCAGTGCCCCTTTCTTCAGCACAGGCGCAATGGATTTTGCCGCCGCCTCGACGTAAACCATGTCAGGCTCGTGATCGCCTTTAAAGGGCGTAGGCACCGCAATCAGGTACGCATCGGCTTCTACCGGCGTGGTGCTGGCGCGCAGGAAGCCACCGTCCACCGCCTTTTTCACCACACGATCGAGATCGGGCTCCACGATATGAATTTCGCCACGGTTGATGGTTTCTACCGCATGCGCGTTGATATCTACGCCAATAACCTGCTTTTGACGAGAGGCAAAGGCCGCCGCAGTAGGCAGCCCGATATAGCCGAGACCAACAACAGAGATGGTAGTAAAACTCATAGCGTTACCCGATTGTGTTTAAGTGCGTGCAAAATACGTCCACAAGCCTGCCCGTCCCCGTACGGGTTATGGGCACGGCTCATCGCCTGATACTCTTCTTCGTCATGCAGTAAGCGCGTGACCTCTTCGACAATACGATGCGGATCCGTTCCCACCAGACGCACGGTACCGGCAGTGACCGCTTCCGGACGTTCAGTGGTTTCGCGCATCACCAGTACCGGCTTACCGAGGGAAGGCGCCTCTTCCTGAATGCCGCCAGAATCGGTCAGGATCAGCCAGGCGTGGTTCATCAGCCAGACAAATGGCAGATAGTCCTGCGGCTCTATCAGGAGCACGTTTTCCACGTGGCCCAGGATACGGTTGACCGGTTCGCTGACGTTAGGGTTAAGGTGCACCGGATAGACAATCTGCACATCCTCATTCTGCGCGGCGATTTCAGCCAGCGCGTGGCAGATTTGCTCAAAGCCACGGCCAAAACTTTCGCGGCGGTGTCCCGTCACCAGAATCGTTTTCTTGCCGTTGTTCAGGAACGGATAGCGCGCAGCGAGTTCTGCCTGAAGCTCGCTGTTAGCCAGCACGCGGTCACGCACCCAAATCAGCGCATCAATGACCGTATTGCCGGTAACGAAGATTTTGCTGTCGCTGATGTTTTCGCGCAGCAGGTTCTGACGTGAGTTCTCGGTTGGCGCAAAATGGTACATCGCCAGGTGACCGGTGAGCGTACGGTTGGCCTCTTCCGGCCACGGGGAATAGAGATTGCCGGTACGCAGTCCCGCTTCGACATGGCCAACAGGGATACGCTGATAGAACGCGGCCAGGCTGGTCGCCACGGTGGTGGTGGTGTCGCCGTGCACCAGCACTACATCCGGCTTGAACGACTCCAGAATAGGCTTTAATTCTTGCAGAATACGGCAGGTGATTTCCGTCAGTCCCTGTCCCGGTTTCATTATATTGAGATCGTAATCCGGGACGATAGAAAAGAGGGTTAAGACCTGATCGAGCATCTCACGGTGCTGGGCAGTCACGCACACTTTCGCTTCAATATCAGGATCTCTGGCCAGCGCATGAACCAGAGGCGCCATCTTGATGGCCTCCGGCCTGGTGCCAAATACGGTTAGTACTTTCACATCGATTCTCTTCGATTAGACGATGAAGGCCGCAGCCTTCATCGTAGACGGCGTTCTTAGTTTGTGCGGCGACGCAATAACGCTACGCCAGCGCCAGTCAGTGCGCCCACAATCCCCCACATGATCATCAGGAATGCGCGACGCGGACTATCGCGTTTTACAGGCTCTTCAGGCGTTCTTAAATAACGATAGGTCTGAAAACGCGGGTCCAGCGTTGGACCGACGTTGAGCGTATTGAGCATGGCGCGGTTTTGGTCGTAATCAAGGTCAAAGTCAGGGCCAACGGCCTGGATATTTTCCAGACGTGCCTGAAGCATTGGGCGACCAAGAAGGAACATTTCTGAATCAGGGAGTTCGTCAGCCGGAACATCCGTTTCGCTACGGGAAATATTGTGCTGTTCCGCAATCTTCAGCGCCTGCTCAATATTATGCACGCGACGGGCGAAGATGGCCTTAGCGACCTCTTCCTGACGTTTGACCTGCGCTTTCATCTGGATAGTTCGCGCAGCCCAGGCGCCTTTCAGCTCGTCATTCAGATGACTGGCCGCACGCTGGCTGGCAAAAGCAACGTACTGACGCAACAGGTTATTGGCGTCAGGCGCCGTTTCCGCAATCAGCTTCACGCTGTCGCTAACGTTACGGAGCACATCGCCAGGCATAAACTGAATGTTGTTGATTAAATCATCCAGCAGCGCGGCATCCGCTTTGCTGTTACCGACCATACGCTGCTTGTAGTAGTCTGTCTGGGACCAGAAATCGCGACGTGTATCCCACGACGCCAGCTGCATCACAAACTCTTTGTAGGACTCATCCATCACCGAGGCCTGATCCGGGGTCGCCAGATTGGCCTTGATATCAAGATTACGCAGGAATTGCTGCTGGGAGTAGTAGCCTCCAAGCATATTCACCGTTGGTCGGTCTGTGATCGCCGTGGCGCTCCACTCTTGTTTCGCAAAGAAGGTGTAGGCAAGCGCTAACAGCGCGAACCCCAGGCCAATCCCCACAATCCACAGTTTGCCCTGCCATAACACTCGAAACAAACCACGAATATCCAGCTCGTTCTCAGTGCCCACTGATTTCGCTCCCGCCAACGGTTGAGTCATCATAGTCCCGGTTTTACTTAGTTAATGTTGTGTTTTTGCCAATGTTCCGACGCATCCTGCGTTTTAAACGTTTAATAAAACGCGCGACTTTCCATGCACGCTTGATGCAGTAACCGTACATGAAAAATGCTAGCAAGAATAATACCAACATTACCCATTCAGGAATGAAATGAGCGTATTCCGCGGCAACGCCAATCGCAGCCAGAATAGCAGCCGCTAGCGTAAT
The DNA here is from genome assembly GCF_020224095.1 of Enterobacter sp. CCUG 70166. Classification (NCBI taxonomy): domain Bacteria; kingdom Pseudomonadati; phylum Pseudomonadota; class Gammaproteobacteria; order Enterobacterales; family Enterobacteriaceae; genus Enterobacter; species Enterobacter sp. CCUG 70166. The sequence continues at coordinate 73,676 of NZ_NRIQ01000015.1, read as the reverse complement.
CAGCACAAACGCCTGACGAGACGTGAAGCCGGCGCGCATAATCAGATGATGAATATGCTGCCGGTCCGCAGAAAATGGGCTCATTCCTTTACGCAGACGACGATACATAATCGCCACCATATCCATCAGCGGAATGGCAATGATCCAAAGCGCTGTAACCGGGCTGATTGGATGTGTTTTACCCTGAGTGGTTTCCAATAAGATCCAGATAATAGTGAAACCAATCAATGTGCTACCCGCATCGCCCATAAAGACTTTATAGCGACGGCCCAGCGCGCCAAGATTTAAAAGAATATAGGGCAGAATGGCCGCAATCATAGCAAAACACCACATTGCCAGGCTGTATTGACCATCAAACCATAAGATTATGCCAATGGCAGCAAATGAAACACAAGATAGTCCGCCCAATAAACCATCAATCCCATCTACCATATTAAATGCATTGATGGCGACCCATACGGCAAAGAGTGTAAGGAAGTAACCAAACGGCCCAAGTACCATCTCCCAAGAACCAAAAATGTATCCAAGACTGCTAAGGTGAAGGTTTGCCGCCACCATCATGGCAAGAGCAACTGCAGCCTGCACGAAGGCTCGAATTTTTACACTGATATCGTAGCGATCATCAAGTGCCCCCACAACAACCAGAACAGACGCACAGCACAGGTACAGCCTGGCATGTGGGATATAGTAATCCGCGATAGCAAAAGTGAAAGAAACACCTGCAAAAACGGAGATTCCTCCCACCAAGGGAATCATACCTTGGTGCCGTTTACGGAAGTTAGGTTTGTCCACTAAACCGACATATTTTGCTACCTTACGTGCTAAAAAAAGAAAGCAAGTAGTGAACAAAAAAATACTGGTGAGTTCAGCAAACGTATCGAATAGGTTCACAACGGATGTTCTCAACATATGTTAGTCAAAGAAGTATAACCATGATGGCATCAAGCCAGAAGGCATAAAGCACACCTCTTGCGACCCATTTGTTTATTATTCAAGCTATTAATATTTTTACTGTGCGAATTTTCTTATTGTCGCACCGACCGGGCAAAATTGGGAGTGTGTGGTAATAGCGTATAGCCCATAAATAAAAAACGCCACGTAAAAACGTGGCGTTTACTGGGATTATTTGCGTTACGAGCGTTTCATCATGTCGAAGAAATCGTCGTTCGTTTTAGTCATCGCCAGTTTGTTAATGAGGAATTCCATTGCGTCGATTTCGCCCATTGGATGGATGATTTTGCGCAGGATCCACATTTTCTGCAGCTCTTCCTGAGTGGTAAGCAGCTCTTCTTTACGGGTACCGGAACGGTTGTAGTCGATCGCCGGGAAGACGCGTTTTTCTGCGATTTTACGAGAAAGGTGCAGTTCCATGTTGCCTGTACCTTTAAACTCTTCGTAAATAACTTCGTCCATTTTGGAGCCGGTATCGATCAGCGCCGTCGCGATAATGGTCAGGCTACCGCCCTCTTCCACGTTACGCGCCGCACCGAAGAAACGCTTCGGACGATGCAGGGCGTTGGCATCCACACCACCGGTCAGTACTTTACCGGAAGCCGGCACCACGGTGTTGTAGGCACGCGCCAGACGGGTAATGGAATCGAGCAGGATGATCACGTCTTTCTTGTGCTCAACCAGGCGTTTCGCCTTCTCGATAACCATTTCCGCAACCTGAACGTGGCGGGAAGCAGGCTCGTCGAAGGTTGACGCAACCACTTCCCCTTTCACCAGACGCTGCATCTCGGTCACTTCTTCCGGACGTTCGTCAATCAGCAGCACCATCAGCACACAGTCTGGATGGTTGTAAGCAATGCTCTGCGCGATGTTTTGCAGCAGCATGGTTTTACCGGCTTTTGGCGGCGCCACAATCAGACCACGCTGGCCACGACCAATTGGCGATGCCAGATCCAGCACACGAGCGGTTAAGTCTTCAGTAGACCCGTTACCACGCTCCATACGCAGACGAGAGTTCGCGTGCAGCGGCGTTAAGTTCTCGAACAGGATCTTATTGCGGGAGTTTTCCGGTTTGTCGTAGTTGACTTCATTAACCTTCAACAGCGCAAAGTAGCGTTCACCCTCTTTTGGAGGACGAATCTTACCTGAAATGGTGTCACCAGTGCGGAGGTTGAAACGGCGGATTTGGCTAGGGGATACGTAGATGTCGTCAGGGCCGGCGAGGTAGGAGCTGTCTGCAGAGCGGAGGAAACCAAATCCGTCTTGCAGTATCTCCAGCACACCGTCGCCAAAGATATCTTCGCCACTCTTAGCGTGTTGCTTCAGGATGGCGAAAATGATGTCCTGCTTGCGCATACGAGCCTGGTTTTCCAGTCCCATATTTTCGCCGAGAGTGATCAGCTCAGAAACCGGCGTATTCTTTAATTCGGTAAGATTCATAATGGTGTGGGTTCTTAAACTCGGGGTGATTCTCGAACTTAATGTTGTGAATGGTATGGCAGGGTCATCCATGCCTGTTTAGCGGCCATCACCTCATGTCTGTTCGCTGTCTGGTCACAGGGAAAGAACGCAGAACTGAAACGACAAGACGGATTGAGTGACAAGCCCGGAATCTAGCAACTTCACGCACTGTTTAAGTTAACAACGGGAAGTATCGGGTAAAACAAGATTCAAACAACAAGATATGTTTAAAACGTAGTCATAGCTAACTTAGCACGACTAAAGCCGGGCGTCCAGAGCTCACCATTAATTAGGCGCTCTGGACGCTCAGCGGAGAAACCTTACGCCAGGTTAGCGTCCAGGAACTCTTTCAGTTGACCTTTGGACAGTGCGCCCACTTTGGTCGCCGCCACGTCACCGTTCTTGAACAGCAGCAGGGTCGGGATGCCACGGATACCGTATTTTGGCGCGGTGCCCGGGTTCTGGTCGATGTTCAGCTTGGCAACGGTCAGTTTGCCCTGATATTCGTCAGCGATTTCATCCAGAATCGGAGCGATCATTTTGCAAGGACCACACCATTCAGCCCAGAAATCAACGAGGATCAGCCCGTCAGCTTTAAGTACGTCCGTGTCAAAACTGTCGTCAGTCAGGTGAATAATTTTATCGCTCATATATAACTCCACAGGAATAAGCCTGGTACGTTGGTTTTGTCTCCACCAACGACGTGTTGATGTCGCATTAACCAACTAAAGGTTGACTTTATTTCACCGGATACGCTTTCGTAAAGCAATAGTAAGCTGATATTCTACCACACTATGAGCAAAACACATTTAACAGAACAGAAGTTTTCCGACTTCGCCCTGCACCCAAAGGTGATCGAAGCCCTTGAAACTAAAGGGTTTCATAACTGCACGCCCATTCAGGCTCTCGCCCTGCCGCTGACGCTGGCCGGTCGTGATGTTGCAGGGCAGGCGCAAACCGGTACTGGCAAAACGATGGCGTTTTTAACGTCAACGTTTCATTATTTACTTTCTCACCCAGCGATTGCAGACCGCAAAGTTAACCAGCCGCGCGCGCTAATTATGGCCCCGACGCGAGAACTGGCGGTACAGATCCACGCAGACGCTGAGCCCCTGGCGCAAGCCACTGGCCTGAAACTTGGCCTGGCCTATGGCGGCGACGGCTACGATAAACAGCTGAAAGTGCTGGAAAGCGGCGTGGATATTCTGATTGGGACCACAGGCCGTCTTATCGACTACGCTAAACAGAACCATATCAACCTCGGCGCAATCCAGGTCGTGGTGCTGGATGAAGCAGACCGCATGTACGATCTGGGCTTCATTAAAGACATCCGCTGGCTGTTCCGCCGTATGCCTGCGGCAAACCAGCGTCTGAACATGCTGTTCTCCGCAACCCTTTCATACCGCGTACGTGAACTCGCATTCGAGCAGATGAACAATGCGGAATATGTGGAAGTAGAACCGGAGCAGAAAACCGGGCACCGCATTAAAGAAGAGCTCTTCTATCCTTCTAATGAAGAGAAAATGCGCCTGCTGCAAACCCTGATCGAAGAAGAGTGGCCGGATCGCGCGATCATCTTTGCGAACACTAAACACCGCTGTGAAGATATCTGGGGCCACCTGGCGGCAGATGGTCACCGTGTGGGCCTGCTGACCGGCGACGTGGCGCAGAAAAAACGCCTGCGCATTCTCGACGAATTTACTCGTGGCGACCTTGATATTCTGGTCGCGACCGACGTGGCGGCCCGTGGCCTGCACATTCCAGCCGTGACGCACGTCTTTAACTATGACCTGCCAGATGACTGTGAAGACTATGTACACCGTATCGGTCGTACCGGTCGTGCCGGCGCAAGCGGTCACTCCATCAGCCTTGCATGTGAAGAGTATGCGCTGAACCTTCCGGCCATTGAGACCTATATCGGTCACTCTATTCCACAGAGTAAATACAATCCGGACGCGCTGATGAGCGAACTGCCGCCACCTAAGCGCCTTACCCGTCCACGTACCGGTAATGGCCCGCGTCGTTCCGGCGGTGCGCCGCGTAATCGTCGTCGTTCAGGTTAAAAAATGATGCTCAGTTCCACCTCGCTCTATGCGGCAATTGATCTCGGTTCGAATAGTTTTCATATGCTGGTTGTACGCGAGGTGGCGGGAAGCATACAGACGCTGACGCGCATCAAGCGTAAGGTCCGCCTGGCGGCGGGCCTGAGCAGCGATAATCACCTCTCTCCCGAAGCCATGGAACGTGGCTGGCAGTGTCTGCGCCTCTTTGCAGAACGTCTGCAGGACATACCGCATGCCCAAATCCGCGTTGTCGCGACCGCGACGCTCCGTCTGGCGGTTAATGCCGTTGATTTTATTGCCAAAGCGCAGGAAATTCTCGGCTGCCCGGTGCAAGTCATCAGCGGTGAAGAAGAAGCGCGTCTGATATATCAGGGCGTGGCGCACACTACCGGGGGCGACGATCGCCGTCTGGTGGTGGATATTGGCGGAGCGAGTACTGAACTGGTGACCGGCACAGGTGCCCAGGCGACCTCGTTGTTCAGTCTGTCGATGGGCTGCGTAACCTGGCTTGAGCGCTACTTTACTGACCGCAATCTCGCGCAAGAAAACTTCGACGAGGCTGAAAATGCCGCGCGTGAAGTGCTGCGCCCGGTCATGGACGAACTGCGCTACCACGGCTGGAAAGTGTGTGTTGGGGCGTCAGGAACTGTACAGGCGTTGCAGGAAATCATGATGGCGCAGGGGATGGATGAGCGGATCACGCTTGCTAAACTCCAGCAGCTTAAACAGCGCGCCATTCAATGTGGTCGTCTGGAAGAGCTGGAAATTGAAGGGCTGACGCTCGAACGTGCGCTGGTCTTCCCCAGCGGGCTAGCCATTCTCATCGCCATTTTTACCGAGCTAAACATCCAGTGCATGACCCTGGCAGGCGGCGCACTGCGCGAAGGTCTGGTCTATGGGATGCTGCATCTTTCGGTGGATCAGGACATTCGAAGCCGTACGCTACGTAACGTCCAGCGCCGCTTTATTGTGGATACCGATCAGGCGCAGCGAGTGGGCCAACTGGCATCGCTCTTTGCGGATCAGGTTAAATCACGTTGGGATATCGAACCGTTAAGCCGCGATTTGCTGCTAAGTGCGTGTGCGTTGCATGAAATTGGGCTTAGCGTTGAGTACAAGCAAGCGCCGCTACACGCAGCCTGGCTGGTGCGTAATCTCGATTTGCCGGGCTACACTCCCGCGCAGAAAAAATTGCTCGCGACCCTGCTGCTGAATCAAACCAACGCCGTTGACCTCTCTTCACTCCATCAGCAAAATGCTGTACCGCCGCGCGTGGCCGAACATCTCTGCCGCTTACTTCGTCTGGCGATTCTGTTTGCCAGCCGGCGTCGCGACGATCTCCTCCCGGCCATTACGCTGGTGGCAGACGATGAAAAACTGACGCTGACGCTGCCGGAAAATTGGCTAGAAGATCATCCGCTTGGAGCAGAGTTGATCGAGCAGGAGTGCCAGTGGCAGAGCTATGTGCACTGGGCGCTTGATGTGAAGTGACCCTTGAAGCGTGCCGGGGGGCGGCTTCGCCTTACCCGGCCTACAAAATTGTTATCCCTTCTCTTTGGCTTTCGCCAGCATGGCGCGTATGTTCGCCACGTTGGCTTGCCCCTTGTGCATCCGCTCTTCAGCGGTAATAGCTTTACGCTCCTGCTCCCAGATAAGATCGTCCTGAGGCAACTCCAGCAGGAAACGGCTCGGCTCCGGGCGCACCAGCTCACCATACTGACGGCGCTCTTTGCACAGCGTAAACGTCAGCTCTTTCTGCGCACGGGTGATCCCCACGTAGGCCAGACGGCGCTCTTCGTCGACGTTATCTTCATCAATGCTGCTCTGGTGCGGCAGCAGGCCCTCTTCCATCCCCACCAGATAGACATACGGGAACTCCAGCCCTTTCGAGGCATGCAACGTCATCAGCTGGACCTGATCGGCTTCTTCTTCACTCTCGCCGCGCTCCATCATATCGCGCAGCGTGAAGCGGGTGACCACCTGCGTCAGGGTCATCGGCTCGTCAATCTCAGATCCTTCAAGCATTTCGGTCATCCAGCTGAAGAGCTGGTTAACGTTTTTCATGCGCATTTCTGCCGCTTTCGGGCTGGCGGAGGTTTCATACAACCAGGATTCGTAATCAATGCCGTGGATCAGATCGCGTACTGCCGCCACGGGCTCGCGCTCTGCCAGACGCTGCACCTCACCCAGCCAGTGGGTAAAGCGGGTTAAGGCGTCATAGCCGCGCCCGGTCAGGGTCTGGCTCAGCCCCATATCGAAGCTGGCGGTGAACAGACTTTTGTTGCGGGTCATCGCCCATTCACCCAGCTTTTGCAGCGTCGCAGAGCCAATCTCGCGCTTCGGCGTATTTACAATGCGCAGGAAAGCGCTGTCGTCATCCGGGTTGGTCAGCACGCGCAGATAGGCCAGCAGATCCTTGATTTCCGGACGCGAAAAGAACGACGTACCGCCGGAGATTTTGTAGGGGATGCGGTTTTGCATCAGCATCTTTTCAAAGACGCGCGACTGGTGGTTTCCGCGATAGAGGATCGCGTAATCCTTGTATTCAGTTTTGTTGACGAAGTGATGGGCAATCAGCTCGCCGGTTACGCGCTCCGCTTCGTGCTCTTCGTTATTGGCGCTAAGGACTTTCAGCTCGGTCCCGTAACCCAGTTCAGAGAACAGGCGCTTCTCAAAGACGTGCGGGTTGTTGGCAATCAGGATGTTCGCCGCCTTCAGGATACGCCCGGAAGAACGGTAGTTCTGCTCCAGTTTAATCACCTGCAACGCCGGGAAGTCTTTGCTCAGCAGCACCAGGTTTTGCGGACGTGCGCCACGCCATGAGTAAATCGACTGATCGTCATCGCCTACAACGGTAAAACGCGCGCGCTGTCCTACCAGCAGCTTCACCAGCTCGTACTGGCTGGTGTTGGTATCCTGGTATTCATCCACCAGCAGGTAACGAATTTTGTTCTGCCAGCGCTCGCGCACCTCTTCATTCCGCTGAAGCAGCAGCGTCGGCAGCAGGATCAGATCGTCGAAATCCAGTACGTTGCAGGCTTTCATATGCGCGTCGTACAGGCCATAGCAGTGGGCAAAGATGCGGTCACGCTCGCCTTTGGCACTTGCCGCAGCCTGGGCCGGCGTCATCAGATCGTTTTTCCAGTTCGAGATCGTCGAGATCAGCTGTTGCAACAGCACTTTGTCATCTTCGATCAGCCCTTCCGTCAGCTCTTTGAGCAGCGCCACCTGGTCGGTGTCATCAAAGAGCGAAAAGTTGGACTTCATTCCCAGCGCCGCGTATTCGCGCTTGATGATATCCAGACCCAGCGTGTGGAAGGTGGAGATCATCAGCCCGCGCGCCTCTTTACGGCCCAGCGTCTGGCCGACGCGCTCTTTCATCTCACGCGCCGCTTTGTTGGTAAAGGTGACCGCCGCGATATGGCGCGCCTGATATCCACAACCCCGAATTAAGTGGGCGATTTTGTTGGTGATCACGCGTGTTTTACCGGATCCCGCTCCCGCCAGCACCAGGCAGGGTCCGGTGACGAATTCGACAGCTTGTTGTTGTCCGGGGTTTAAACGCATAAATGATCACTCAATGAAAGTCGGGAGAGGAGGAAAAACGCGTGGTAGTATACCGATCGTAAACTCGTTGACTCAAGGCACGATCATGGCAAAAACAGCAGCAGCACTGCATATCCTTGTTAAAGAAGAAAAACTGGCACAGGATCTGCTCGAACAGATTAAAAACGGCGCCGACTTCGGCAAACTGGCGAAGAAACACTCGATTTGCCCGTCAGGCAAACGCGGTGGTGACTTAGGCGAGTTCCGCCAGGGCCAGATGGTTCCGGCGTTTGATAAAGTGGTCTTCTCCTGCCCGGTGCTGGAGCCAACCGGCCCACTGCATACGCAGTTCGGCTATCACATTATCAAAGTGTTATACCGCAACTAATCAAAAGCCCGGTGCATTAACTCACCGGGCTTTTTTATTTGAGTGTTCCAGCGTTCAGATACCGTCGCCGTATTCGAAGGTGTGGTGAATACCGTTAAAGTGCTGATCCATATCCATCGACGGTTTATCGCTGTCTGGCTTACCGACGATGCGCGCCGGGACGCCAGCGGCGGTGGTGTGCGGCGGTACAGGCTGGAGCACAACCGATCCCGCGCCAATCTTTGCGCCGCGTCCGACTTCAATATTGCCAAGGATTTTAGCACCCGCGCCGATCATCACCCCTTCACGAATTTTCGGATGGCGATCGCCGCTGGTTTTACCGGTACCGCCCAGCGTAACGGATTGCAGAATCGACACGTCATCTTCGATCACCGCCGTTTCACCGACAACAATGCCGGTGGCGTGATCGAGCATGATCCCGCGGCCAATTTTCGCCGCCGGGTGAATATCGACCTGGAAGGTCACGGAAACCTGGTTTTGCAGGAAGATGGCCAACGCGCGGCGTCCCTCATTCCATAACCAGTGGCCGATGCGGTACGCCTGTAAGGCGTGGAAGCCTTTGAGATACAGCAGCGGCGTGGAATATTTATCCACCGCCGGGTCACGCGTGCGCACGGCCTGAATATCGCAGGCGGCAGAAGCAATCATTTCCGGATCGGCAGCGTAGGCCTCTTCCACCACCTCGCGAATAGCGATAGCAGGCATGATAGGGGAAGCCAGTTTATTGGCGAGCATGTAGCTCAGGGCGCTGCCGAGATTTTCGTGCTTGAGTAGCGTCGCGTGATAAAAACTGGCCAGCATGGGCTCACAGTCGGCCAACGCTCGGGCTTCGGCTTTAATATTATTCCAGACGATATCCAGTTCTTCACACGGCATTGCTTGCTCCAGACGATAGTTAATGACCAGCCAGTTCTGCGCTGGCTGGGTCATTCAGGTGACGATACTTCCCGGCTAATTGCTGCTGCGCTCGTCCTTGCGCGCACGACCTAATAAGGTCAATGCTGCCTCGCGCGCATTTTTTCCGCAATACAATACCTGATAAATTTCCTCGGTTATTGGCATTTCGACACCGAAACGATGCGCCAATTCGCGAACTTCTTTGGTATTGCGATAGCCTTCAACCACCTGACCAATCTTCTCCTGCGCACTTTTTACATCGCTGCCCTGTCCGAGCATCATGCCAAAGCGGCGGTTACGCGACTGGTTGTCGGTGCAGGTCAGCACCAGGTCGCCCAGCCCAGCCATCCCCATAAAGGTGGCCGGATCGGCGCCCAGCGCTTCGCCCAGGCGTGACATTTCGGTCAGGCCACGGGTGATCAGCGCCGTACGCGCATTCGCGCCGAAGCCGATGCCGTCAGACATCCCGGCCCCGATGGCAATGACGTTCTTCACCGCACCGCCCAGCTGTACGCCGATAAAATCAGGGTTGCTGTACACGCGGAAGCTTTTGCCGCAGTGCAGCAGTTGCTGAAGATCGTCGGAAAATGCCTGGTCGGTGGACGCCAGCGAGATCGCCGTCGGCAAGCCCGCAGCCAGCTCTTTGGCGAATGTCGGCCCGGAGATCACCGCCAGCGGGATCGCTGTTCCCAGCGCTTCGCGGGCAACGTCCTGCAACAGACGTCCGGTTTCCGCTTCCAGCCCTTTCGTCGCCCACACAATACGCGCATCCGCACGCATCAGCGGCTTAATCTGACGCAGGACTTCGCCAAACACATGGCTTGGCACCACAATCAAAATATTGCGGCTGGCCGCCAGCGCGGTCGCGAGGTCGCTTTCCAGATACAGTGAGTCAGGGAACGGAACGTCCGGGAGAAACGCCACGTTGCAGCGGTCGTGTTGCAACGTCGCGATATGTTTTGGATCGTGGCCCCACAGGACCACGTCGTGACCATTTCTTGCCAGTGTGATGGCAAGAGCGGTGCCGTAAGAGCCGGCACCGATCACAGTCATTGACGCATTAACAGTGCTCATCAGGCATCCTGATGTTGTTCGGCACCTTCGCCAGCCTGCTGCTGTAGATAGTTCATAAACAGCGCATCAAAGTTGACTGGCGCAAGGTTCAGTTGCGGGAATGTACCGCGAGAAACCAGGCTGGTGATGCATTCACGCGCATACGGGAACAGGATGTTCGGGCAGTATGCACCCAGGCAATGCGCCATCTGGTTGCCTTCGATGCCGCCGATGGAGAAGATACCGCCCTGCTGGACTTCGCACAGGAATGCAGTTTCTTCGCCCAGGGAGGCGGTCACGGTGACACGCAGTACGACTTCATACACGTCATCCGCCAGCTGGGTGGATGCGGTATCCAGATCTAGTTTAACCTCTGGCTGCCAGTCTTTCTGGAAAACGTGCGGCGCATTTGGCGCTTCGAAAGAGACATCCTTGGTGTAGATGCGCTGGATCTGGAAAGTCATCTCGGTGTTGTTTTGTTCTGACATGGAAAAACCCTTTTTAATTGTCCTAAAGTCTCTAGCTCAGCAGCGGATCGAGTCCACCGCGGGCGTCGAGCGCATACAAGTCATCACAGCCGCCAATGTGCTGCGCATCAATAAAAATCTGTGGAACCGTTGTGCGACCACTGCGTTGGATCATCTCTTCGCGTTTAATCGCGTCACCATCAATCGGCAGTTCCTTAAACGTTACGCCTTTGCTGGACAGCAGCGCTTTCGCTCGGTGGCAGAACGGGCACGTTGCTTTGGTGTAGATCTCAATATTGGCCATCACTTAACTCCTTATTTACCGCGCACTAAAGGAAGATTCTCCCCGCTCCAGCCGGAGATGCCTTCTTTCAGCACCGTTACGTTTTCAAAGCCTGCTTTATGCAGTGCGTTGGCAGATTCCTGCGCCTGCATGCCAGTGCCGTCAACAACAATAATCGGCTGGGCTTTATGCTTCTCCAGCTCACCAATGTTGTTCGCTTTAATTTCCGCTGGCAGCAGGTTGATAGCACCTGCAATATGGCCCTTGCGGAAATCGTCGCGCTGACGCAGATCGACAACCACGGCGTCCTCTTTGTTGATCAGACGTGTCGCTTCACCGCGGGTGATCACCTTAATTTTAGACGTCAGTCCCTTAAATGTGGTGAACAGTACAGCGACCAGCAGGCCAATCCACGCGATGCTCAGAACCGGGTGGCGGCTAACGAATTGCATAATTTCTTGCATGGGGGGTAACAACTCCCGACTAAGTGATTAAAAAAACCAGGACAGGAGTATACCTGTGCGCTGTGGCAAATACAGCCAGCGACATAAAGCTAATCTATTTTCTGCGGCATGCCACGTAAAAAAAGCCTCAAAATGGCCTGAGAACAGCCTTGCCCCCGCGCTTTCTTTGATCTTCTGCGGCTATTTTATCGATTCAGCTGTAGTAAAATTACGCAAATTTTTTGTCTCTTGAGCATGAGGTTGTCGCAATGTCGGTTTCTAAAAAACCTATGGTACTGGTGATTCTGGATGGCTATGGCTACCGTGAAGATCAACAGGATAACGCCATTTTCAACGCCAAAACCCCGGTTATGGATGCGCTATGGGCAAAACGTCCCCACACCCTGATTGATGCGTCTGGTCTGGAAGTCGGCCTGCCGGATCGTCAGATGGGCAACTCTGAAGTGGGTCACGTTAACCTGGGCGCAGGCCGTATCGTTTATCAGGACCTGACGCGCCTGGACGTTGAAATCAAAGAACGTACATTCTTTGCCAACCCAACGCTCACCGGAGCAGTTGATAAAGCCGTTGCCGCAGGCAAGGCCGTTCATATTATGGGCCTGCTCTCTGCGGGCGGCGTTCACAGCCACGAAGATCACATCATGGCGATGGTAGAGCTGGCCGCTGAGCGCGGTGCGGAAAAAATCTATCTGCACGCCTTCCTGGATGGTCGCGATACGCCGCCACGCAGCGCAAAAGGTTCTCTGAAAGCCTTTGAAGATAAATTTGCCGCACTGGGCAAAGGCCGCGTAGCATCCATCGTTGGCCGTTACTATGCCATGGACCGCGACAACCGCTGGGACCGCGTTGAGCAAGCCTATGATCTGCTGACCCTGGCAAAAGGCGAGTTCCAGTTCCCGACCGCCGTTGAAGGCCTGGAAGCGGCTTACGCGCGTGATGAAAACGACGAATTTGTGAAGGCAACCGTGATCCGCGCTGAAGGCCAGGCCGATGCCGCTATGGAAGATGGCGATGCGCTGATCTTCATGAACTTCCGTGCTGACCGCGCGCGCGAAATCACCCGCGCCTTCGTCAACAGCGATTTCGACGGTTTCGCCCGTAAGAAAGTGGCGAAGATCGATTTCATCCAGTTGACCGAGTATGCAGCGGATATCAAAGCCCCATGCGCGTATCCACCCGCTTCCCTGGAAAATACCTTCGGCGAGTGGATGGCGAAAAACGATAAAACGCAGCTGCGCATCTCCGAAACTGAGAAGTATGCGCACGTGACCTTCTTCTTTAACGGCGGCGTAGAAGAGCCGTTTAAAGGCGAAGACCGCATCCTGATTAACTCGCCGAAAGTCGCCACTTACGATCTCCAGCCAGAAATGAGCTCTGCGGAGCTGACCGAAAAACTGGTGGCCGCGATCGAAAGCGGTAAATACGACACCATCATCTGTAACTATCCGAATGGCGACATGGTGGGCCACACCGGCGTGATGGAAGCTGCCGTTAAAGCGGTTGAAGCGCTGGACCACTGCGTTGAGCAGGTCGCGAAAGCGGTTGAATCCGTGGGCGGCCAGCTGCTGATCACCGCTGACCACGGTAACGCAGAACAGATGCGTGACCCGGCAACCGGTCAGGCGCATACCGCCCATACCAACCTGCCTGTTCCACTGATTTATGTAGGTGATAAGTCAGTGAAAGCAGTGGAAGGCGGCAAGCTTTCCGACATCGCGCCAACCATGTTGTCGCTGATGGGTATGGAAATCCCTGAAGAGATGACTGGCAAGCCGCTGTTCATCGTGGAATAATCGCTCCCCATGAGGGGAAAGGCGATTTTTTCAATCACATGGGTCGTGAAGCCGTTTCGGTTATCAGTCAGACCTCTGCTTTGCGCCAGCGCACTCAGCGCTGGCGTATTGCTGTGCGCCGCATCTGCCCACGCGGATGACCGCGACCAGCTCAAATCCATTCAGGCCGATATCGCCGCCAAAGAGCGTGTGGTACGCCAGCAGCAGCAGCAGCGCTCTGCCCTGCTTGCCCAGCTTAAAAAGCAGGAAGAGGCTATTTCCGCCGCCGCGCGTAAGCTGCGTGAAACACAAAACACCCTTGCCCAGCTTAATAAGCAAATCGATGAAATGAACGCATCGATTGCGAAACTGGAGCGTCAGCGCGATGCCCAGGAGCGGAACCTTGCTGCACAGCTTGATGCCGCTTTCCGCCAGGGTGAGCACACAGGCCTTCAGTTGATCCTCAGCGGTGAAGAGAGCCAGCGCGGTCAGCGTTTACAGGCCTATTTCGGCTATCTCAACCAGGCTCGTCAGGAGACCATTGCGCAGCTGAAACAGACGCGCGAAGAAGTCACCACGCAAAAAGCCGAGCTGGAAGAGAAGCAGAGCCAGCAGCAAACGCTGCTCTACGATCAGCAGGCGCAGCAGGAGAAGCTTGAGCAGGCGCGCAATGAGCGTAAGAAGACGCTCGCCGGGCTGGAGTCCTCTATCCAGGCAGGACAAAGCCAGCTGAGCGAAATGCGCGCCAACGAATCCAGACTGCGTAACAGCATTGCCCGGGCAGAAGCCGCGGCCAAAGCGCGAGCCGAAAAAGAAGCGCGCGAAGCGCAGGCGGTGCGTAATAAGCAGCAGGAAGCCTCCCGGAAAGGCACCACCTACAAACCGACTGAAAATGAACGTTCCCTGATGTCGCGTACCGGCGGCCTCGGCTCCCCGCGTGGTCAGGCTTACTGGCCCGTTCGCGGTACGATCCTGCATCGCTATGGCGAACAGTTGCAGGGTGAGCTACGTTGGAAGGGGATCGTTATCGGTGCGTCTGAAGGTAGCGAAGTGAAAGCCATCGCCGATGGCCGCGTGATCCTGGCCGACTGGCTACAGGGTTACGGGCTCGTGGTGGTGGTCGAGCACGGTAAAGGCGACATGAGTCTTTACGGCTACAACCAGAGCGCGCTGGTCAGCGTTGGCACTCAGGTGCGCGCGGGTCAACCCATTGCCCTTGTGGGCAGCAGTGGCGGTCAGGGCCGCCCGTCACTCTATTTCGAAATTCGTCGTCAGGGTCAGGCGGTCAATCCACAGCCGTGGTTGGGAAGATAAGTTTTGCTTCAATTTCGTCGAATTGTTTTTTCCGTCGTCAGCGCACTGGCGCTGGCTGCACCGGTTTATGCAGGCAAACTCGCGATTGTGATTGATGACTTCGGTTATCGACCACACTATGAAAATCAGGTGCTGGCGATGCCGTCAGCCATCTCTGTTGCCGTCCTGCCGAATGCGCCTCACGCGCATGAAATGGCGACCAAAGCGCACAATGGCGGCCATCAGGTCCTCATCCATCTGCCGATGGCCCCTCTCAGCAAGCAGCCGCTGGAAAAAGATACCCTGCGTCCGGACATGAGCAGCGACGAGATCGATCGCATCATCCGCGATGCGTACAATAAAGTGCCGTATGCCGTGGGTCTGAATAACCATATGGGCAGCGCGATGACCTCCAGCCTGTACGGTATGCTGAAAGTGATGCAGGCGCTGGAGCGTTACAATCTCTACTTCCTCGACAGCATGACCATCGGCAACAGCCAGGCGATGCGTGCCGCTCAGGGGACGGGTGTAAAAGTCATCAAGCGCAAAGTCTTCCTGGACGACTCCCAGAACGAAGCGGATATCCGCGTGCAGTTCAACCGCGCGGTACAGCTGGCGCGCCGTAACGGTTCGGCGATTGCCATTGGGCATCCGCATCCGTCTACCGTTCGCGTTTTGCAGCAAATGTTGCCGGGCTTACCCGCCGATATCACGCTGGTACGTCCGAGCGATCTGCTCAATGAACCTCAGGTGGATACTTCCCGTCCGGGTAGCGCGCAACCACCCGCAACGCAGCCGCGTAATCCATTCCGCGGCGTGAAGAACTGCACGCTGAAACAGCCGCCTGAACCGGTCTATGCAACCCGCTTCTTCACGGTGATTGGCGAAAGCATCAGCAGCAGTACGCTGGTTAAATACGTCCAGCAACAGTGGCAGGGTTGGGGAAAAAAAGCCTGATCGGCTAACGCCTATTCTGCCAGATAAGAGTCCGACTGCTCTTTTGCAACGGACTCTTTCTTTTCTCGATCCTGATACCAGGCCTTGAAATACTTCAAAAAACTGTACGCCGTGGCATAAAACCCTGTCACCACACCCACTTTGCCCTTACGCCACGCACCGCTAAACAGATACCATTTGAAAAATGCGCCGATAGCGCTGATCGCGCCGCGACCAAGAGAGGGACGTATCGTCTGATATTGAACCAGGCGAGTGGTATATCCGTTTAATTTATTCAAAAGTTCATGTAGTGAATAAAACGTATCATGTCTGACATAGCCAGGAATACGTTCAGAACGGAGAAAACCTTCAACCTGATCGTCTACTGGCCGGTTATTAAATCGCGACTGCGTACGGTTAAAAAGACGCACCGGATAATCCGGAGATGAGACTGGATAAATCGTTCGGACATTTTCTCCCAGAACAAACCAGTGACGACATATCCGCCACGCCATATCCGGTTCGGGTTCATCGCCCATTTTTAATTTTAAAATAGCACCAACGGTTTCTTGATCGAGTATTTCGTCACTGTCCATGCACAGCACCCAGTCGTTGTGCGCATGGGATACGGCATGATTCATCTGCTCGCCGTGCCAGCTGTATTTTTTGAATATGGGCGACAATCCATAACTCTGGCAAATATATATCGTTGCGTCTGTACTGCCGGAATCAACTACAACGAATTCATCCGCTATTTTTAAAAGAGGAGGAATAACATCGTGCAACGTTCTTTCGGAGTTAAACGTTAATAAGCAAACCGTTATTTTAAACATATTCTCACTCTCTCAAAAACAACATAAAATTTTTGCGCTAATACTATCGAATTGAGAAGAGGCGATTAAAGTCTTAAATCGCACTTTTAAAATAAGCGCGTTAAAAACCTTTCCTTATAAAAAGACAAAGAAATACAAAAAATCTATTTTATTTCAGTAAATTCTTTATAATGCGGTCAGATGAAGGGTAGCATACGGATTCAGACATGCCGCAAAAACGTAAAATCCTCCTCCTGGACACAGGCAAAGAATGGGGGGGAGGTACCAACAGTATGCTTGAGCTTCTGAAGCGAATCAACCGCGACAAATTCGACATTACCTGTTGTTTTTACAGTGATTATATTCGTGCTGAAGGTCAAACGATAGGCCAGGTGCTCAACAGCATTGGGATCCCATTACTCGTTATCCCTCAACGTAAGCAACCGGCATGGGCAAAACTCCTGAAAGAAGCGGGACGTGGTCTGCTGTTTTTCTCGCGTTCGGCGCGCAAAGCATTTACGCGGCATATTGATACCCTGTGGCGTATCCGGCCCAACGTCAGCAAGATCGAGACCATTTTCAGGGAAGGTGGATTCGATACGCTGTATATGAACAACCAGCCAGGCTCTAATGAAGAAGGGTATCTGGCGGGCGCAAACCTGCGTGCACGGATAATCCAGCACTGCCGGATTGAACCAGTGCTGACCCCGCCGCTGGTGAAGCTGGTGAATGCCCATGCAACAAAAATCATTGCCGTCTCGCACGGCGTTGAACGCGTGCTACTTCAGCATGGCGTCCGGCCAGAGCTGTGTACCACGGTCAACAATGCCATCGACATCCATCAGCCTTTGCCGGACCGATGCGCGATGCGCCAGCGACTGAATATTGAAGACGATACGTTTGTATTCGGCAGCATTGGCTCGTTAATCCCTCGTAAGGCCAACCACCACACGCTGGAGGCGCTGGCACAGTTCAGCCAGAGACACCCGCAGGCAAAATGGAAAATGGTGCTGGTCGGTGAAGGGGCTGAACGCGGCGCGCTGGCTGCACAAGCTGATGCATCAGGTATTGCTGAGCACGTCATTTTTACCGGTTTCCAGAACACGCCTTTTGACTATCTCGCCACTTTTGACGCGTTCATTCTGGCCTCGCAGAGCGAAGGCTTGCCCCGCGTCGTGCTGGAAGCAATGCTGCTCAACATCCCCGTGATTGGTTCAAAAGTGACCGGCACGGCAGAATTGATCGACCATGAGTCGACCGGGCTGCTGTTCCCCTGGAGCGACGTGTCGCAACTTGCTCAACATCTGGATAATATCTGGCAGGATCCTGCTCTGCGCACCCGGCTCGCCGCAGCCGCGCACCAGAATGTCTGCAACATGTATGCCATTGAAAGCTATGTTAACGGTGTCGAGGCCGTTCTTGGCGCGCAATAACCAAACGAGAAGAACATGTTTAAATTCCTGAATGCTCGCTACCGCCACATTACCGGGCGTCATAACATTCCTTACGCTTCCCTTCCGGTCACGCGCGATCTCGTTGCGGTTGATTCCATTGTGATCCCGTGTACGGGCGCGGATTTCGTCGAAGAGGCGTTATTGTCAGCGACCTTTGCAGAGCGTTATGCCTCTGACGTCAGCGAGATTGTTATCGTCAGCGATCAGCCTGAATCCGCTTTCGGCGAACTGCCGCCAAAAACTCGCATTGTTACCCTCACGCTTCCAAAACGTGAAGAAGGTTACCGCTATAAGCAGATCTACCTCAGTCGTCTGGTGAAGCTTAACGCTCCGTTGCAGGCGCGCGGTGAAGGTGTGCTGATGATCGACTCCGATCTCAACCTGCTTAAAATGCCAGAGATCAACATGGCGGATATGCACATCTACTCCAGCTTCCGTCAGGGCAAAATGATTGCCAAGCTGGACGGTGCGCCAGCGGAGAAAGTGCCGGCGTATTACAAAGAAACGGTGCGCCCGTATCTGGTCGATCACGTTAACGGCGCGTTTCTTGCCGCCACCAAAAAGACCTGGCGCCGTATCTGCCCGCTGTGGCTGACGCTGTTCCAGGATACCTGGGAGCTGATGGACGATACGCAGCCGCCGACCGATCAGCTGCCGCTCGCTGCGCTGCTGGACATGCTGGATGTCAAAACGGTTAACCTGGGCGACTGGATGAACTGGCCGGTCTCCAAGAAGATCGGCGGACAGGAAGCCGTTGTGCCGAAAGAGGTGATTGGCGCGCACGGCGGTTTCCCGCTTTCCGAATGGCAGAAGTATCTGGAATCACCGGATAATAAGCTGCTGTTCAAAGGTCAGGATTACACCCGCAAGGTGCGTTACCTGACGGACGAAGAGAAAAAGAATCAGTAAAAAAGGGGCCTCAGGCCCCTTTTTGATTACTTATCCCAGCTCAGGATCACTTTCCCTGACTGGCCGGAACGCATTGCGTCGAAGCCCTGCTGGAACTCATCGATGGAGAAACGGTGAGTGATAATCGGGGACAGATCCAGACCGGACTGGATCAGCGCAGCCATCTTGTACCAGGTTTCGAACATCTCGCGGCCATAAATGCCCTTAATGAACAGCCCCTTGAAGATGACTTTGTTCCAGTCGATGGACATATCTGACGGCGGAATACCCAGCATCGCGATTCGGCCACCGTGGTTCATAGTGTCGAGCATGGTGCGGAACGCCGGTGGCGCGCCGGACATCTCCAGACCCACGTCAAAGCCTTCGGTCATGCCCAGCTCTTCCATCACGTCTGTCAGGCTCTCTTTCGAGACATCCACCGCGCGGGTGACGCCCATTTTGCGCGCCAGCGACAGGCGGTATTCGTTCACGTCGGTGATCACCACGTTGCGCGCACCCACATGCTTCGCCACGGCTGCCGCCATAATGCCGATTGGGCCCGCGCCGGAGACCAGCACGTCTTCACCCACCAGGTCAAAGGAGAGCGCCGTGTGTACCGCGTTGCCGAACGGGTCGAAGATGGAGGCCAGGTCGTCAGAGATATTGTCCGGGATTTTGAACGCGTTAAACGCCGGGATCACCAGGTATTCCGCGAAGCATCCCGGACGGTTCACACCCACGCCGACGGTATTGCGGCACAGGTGCGTACGCCCACCGCGACAGTTGCGGCAGTGACCGCAGGTAATGTGGCCTTCACCGGAGACGCGGTCGCCAATGTTGAAGCCTTTCACTTCCTGGCCAATGCCGACCACTTCGCCGACATATTCGTGGCCGACAACCATTGGCACGGGAATGGTTTTTTGCGACCACTGGTCCCAGTTGTAGATGTGAACGTCAGTACCGCAGATGGCGGTTTTACGAATTTTGATCAGCAGATCGTTATGACCGACTTCCGGCTCCGGCACGTCGGTCATCCAAATCCCTTCTTCCGCTTTCAGTTTGGATAACGCTTTCATCACACGTCCTCAGGCAATTACGCCCAGCTGTTTACCGATGCGGGTAAAGGCTTCCACCGCACGTTCAATTTGTTCAGGCGAGTGCGCCGCAGACATCTGGGTGCGGATACGCGCCTGACCTTTTGGTACCACCGGGAAGAAGAACCCGGTCACGTAAATCCCTTCTTTCTGAAGCTCACGAGCAAATTTCTGCGCGACAACCGCGTCGCCCAGCATCACCGGAATGATCGCATGGTCAGCGCCGGCCAGGGTGAATCCTGCGGCACTCATTTTTTCACGGAACAGGCGGGCGTTAGCCCACAGGCGGTCGCGCAGCTCAGCCCCGGATTCCACCATCTCCAGCACTTTAATAGAGGCGGCCACAATCGCCGGCGCCAGGGAGTTGGAGAACAGGTACGGGCGGGAGCGCTGACGCAGCCACTCAACTACCTCTTTGCGCGCAGCAGTGTAGCCGCCAGACGCGCCACCAAGCGCTTTGCCCAGCGTACCGGTGATGATATCTACGCGGCCCATTACGTCGCAGTATTCGTGGGAGCCGCGGCCATTTTCGCCGACAAAGCCAACCGCGTGAGAGTCATCCACCATTACCAGCGCGTCGTATTTATCCGCCAGATCGCACACGCCTTTCAGGTTGGCGATCACGCCGTCCATGGAGAACACGCCGTCGGTGGCGATCAGCACGTGGCGGGCACCGGCTTCACGGGCCTCTTTCAGGCGGGCTTCCAGCTCAACCATGTCGTTGTTGGCGTAGCGGAAACGCTTCGCTTTGCACAGGCGTACACCGTCGATGATGGAGGCGTGGTTCAGGGCGTCGGAGATAATCGCGTCTTCTGCACCGAGCAGGGTCTCAAACAGACCGCCGTTGGCGTCGAAGCAGGAGGAGTACAGAATCGCGTCTTCCATTCCGAGGAAGTTCGCCAGCTTTTGCTCAAGCTGCTTGTGGCTGTCCTGGGTACCGCAGATAAAGCGAACGGAGGCCATGCCGAAGCCGTGGGTATCCATGCCGTTTTTCGCCGCGGCAATCAGCTCAGGGTGATTCGCAAGACCTAAATAGTTGTTCGCGCAAAAGTTGATCACATGGCTGCCGTCGGCAACGGTGATGTCCGCCTGCTGGGCAGACGTGATAATACGCTCTTCTTTGAACAACCCTTCCGCACGTGCGGTGTCGAGGTCGCTGTTTAACTGTTTGTAAAAATCACCACGCATTGCAATTCTCCAGACTCGGCAAATTTTGGCACATATTACCCAAACCAATAGTTCATGACGAGATGACGCCGTATCTCTTCTCGTTTTTGCAGCATAAATCACGTGTACCCCTGCTGCATATCGGTGAATGGCTGAAGACCGGGCATTGTGATGATATGATAAAGAGATTAGCGTTCGGGATGTTCCCCGGACTCCACACTTCAAAGGTTACAGTTATGATCATCGTTACCGGCGGCGCGGGCTTTATCGGCAGCAATATTGTTAAGGCCCTCAATGACAAAGGCATCACCGACATCCTGGTGGTGGACAACCTGAAAGACGGCACCAAGTTCGTAAACCTGGTGGATCTGAACATCGCTGACTACATGGATAAAGAAGACTTTCTTATCCAGATTATGGCGGGTGAAGAGTTCGGCGAGATCGAAGCCATCTTCCACGAAGGGGCCTGTTCCTCCACCACCGAGTGGGACGGCAAGTACATGATGGACAACAACTATCAGTACTCCAAAGAGATCCTGCACTACTGCCTGGAGCGTGAAATTCCGTTCCTGTACGCCTCTTCCGCGGCAACCTACGGTGGGCGCACTTCAGACTTCATCGAATCCCGCGAGTATGAGCAGCCGCTGAACGTTTACGGTTACTCCAAATTCCTGTTTGATGAGTACGTGCGTCAGATCCTCCCAGAAGCAAACTCTCAGATTGTCGGCTTCCGCTACTTCAACGTCTACGGACCGCGCGAAGGCCACAAAGGCAGCATGGCGAGCGTGGCGTTCCACCTGAACACCCAGTTAAATAACGGCGAAAGTCCGAAACTGTTCGAAGGCAGCGACGGCTTTAAGCGTGACTTCGTCTACGTAGGCGACGTGGCGGCAGTGAACCTGTGGTTCCTGGAAAACGGCGTGTCCGGCATTTTCAACCTGGGCACAGGCCGCGCGGAATCCTTCCAGGCGGTGGCAGACGCGACGCTGGCTTACCATAAGAAAGGCAGCATCGAGTACATTCCGTTCCCGGATAAGCTGAAAGGCCGCTACCAGGCATTCACCCAGGCGGACCTGACTAACCTGCGCGCCGCAGGCTACGACAAGCCGTTCAAGACCGTTGCCGAAGGCGTAACGGAATACATGGCCTGGCTGAACCGTGACCGCGATATAAATTCACAAAATCATTCGAGCGGTATCAAGGCGGCAACGAAGTGAATCTCCGGGAGCTTACAAAAGTAAGTGACTGGAGTGAACGCAGGCAGCCAACGCAGAGACAGCTTGAAGGATGAAGTGAATGAAAATACTGGTGATCGGCCCGTCCTGGGTGGGCGACATGATGATGTCGCAAAGTCTCTATCGCACGCTCAAGGCGCGTTATCCCCAGGCGATAATCGACGTGATGGCACCCGCATGGTGCCGTCCGCTGTTATCGCGTATGCCGGAAGTGAACGAGGCAATCCCGATGCCGCTCGGCCACGGGGCGCTGGAAATCGGTGAACGCCGCAAACTCGGCCATAGCCTGCGCGAGAAACGCTATGATCGCGCATATGTCCTGCCAAACTCCTTCAAATCCGCTCTTGTGCCCTTCTTTGCGGGCATCCCGCACCGTACCGGGTGGCGCGGTGAAATGCGCTACGGCCTGCTGAACGATGCCCGTGTGCTGGATAAAGAGGCCTGGCCGCTGATGGTAGAACGCTACGTGGCGCTGGCCTACGATAAAGGCGTGATGCGCAGCGCGAAAGATCTGCCGCAGCCGCTACTGTGGCCGCAGCTCCAGGTAAGCGACGGGGAGAAATCCCACACCTGCAACGCGTTTGGCATTTCGTCCGAACGCCCGATGATTGGCTTCTGCCCCGGCGCGGAGTTTGGTCCGGCAAAACGCTGGCCGCACTATCACTACGCAGAGCTGGCGAAACAGCTGATCGACGAAGGCTATCAAATTGTGCTGTTTGGCTCAGCGAAAGATCACGAGGCGGGCAATGAAATTCTCGCCACGCTCAGCACCGAGCAACAGGCCTGGTGCCGAAACCTGGCCGGGGAAACGCAGCTCGAGCAGGCGGTTATTTTGATTGCCGCCTGTAAAGCCGTTGTCAGCAACGACTCTGGCCTGATGCACGTCGCCGCCGCGCTGGATCGTCCGCTGGTGGCGCTGTATGGCCCGAGCAGCCCGGACTTCACGCCGCCGCTGTCGCACAAAGCGCGCGTAATTCGCCTGATCACCGGCTACCACAAGGTACGTAAAGGTGATGCCGCAGAAGGCTACCATCAGAGCCTGATCGACATTACGCCGCAGCGCGTTCTCGAAGAGCTCAACGAACTTCTGTTGAGCGAAGAAGGATAACGAATGCGGGTATTGATCGTTAAAACCTCTTCGATGGGCGATGTGCTGCATACGCTGCCGTCACTGACGGACGCGATGCGGGCCATTCCCGGCATTCGTTTTGACTGGGTGGTGGAAGAAGGCTTCGCGCAGATCCCCACCTGGCACGAAGCGGTTGACCGCGTGATCCCGGTGGCCATTCGCCGCTGGCGCAAAGCATGGTTCTCCGCACCGATTAAAGCCGAACGTAAAGCCTTCCGCGAAGCGGTGCAGGCCCGGCGTTACGACGCGATCGTTGACGCTCAGGGCCTGGTGAAAAGCGCCGCGCTGGTCACGCGTCTGGCGCACGGCGTAAAGCACGGCATGGACTGGCAAACCGCCCGCGAACCGCTGGCGAGCCTGTTCTATAATCGTCGCCACCATATTGCGAAGCAGCAGCACGCCGTGGAGCGCACCCGCGAGTTGTTCGCGAAAAGCCTGGGCTATGCAAAACCTGAAGCCCAGGGTGACTACGCTATTGCACAGCATTTTTTGCGCGAGACGGAGGAGCATGCCGAACCGTATCTGGTGTTCCTGCATGCCACAACGCGCGACGATAAGCACTGGCCGGAAACGCACTGGAGAAGGCTGATTGAACTAATGCAACCTTGCGGTATCCATATTAAACTCCCGTGGGGTGCAGAACATGAGCGGCAGCGTGCGGAGCGTCTGGCAGCAGGCTTTTCCCACGTTGAGGTGTTACCCAAACTCACGCTGGCGCAAGTTGCCGCACAGCTGGCGGGCGCTAACGCCGTCGTTTCTGTGGATACAGGGTTAAGCCATTTAACCGCCGCACTGGATCGTCCTAATATCACGATTTTCGGCCCGACCGATCCGGGGTTGATCGGGGGTTACGGTAAAAACCAGCATCAGATGGTCAGCCCTACGCAACAAACGAAGGATATTAGCGCAGATGCTATTTTTTCATTTTTACAGGGCAGCCATCGGCTTTCCAACAGGGATATTTAACCCATGAGTTATGTATTTCTGCTGATTTTACTCTTTCCGGTGAAACTCCTCCGGAAGCTGTTTCGAAAAGACACGGGCAAAAACCTTGTCATTCAGACAGCCAAAATCGGTGACTTTATTAATGCGACACCTCTACTGGCATATCTGCAAAAAAGCGATGTGTTGGTCAGTCGCAGCGTTGGTGCGCTGGCGAAGCATGATGAGACTATCGAGCAGATCTATTTTATTGAGCAGCATAAGCGCAACCTGTGGCGTAAACTGTGCTTCGCGTGCAGGATCATGAACCGCTACGACAACGTCTACCTGCTACAACCCAACAGCGTGAACCTCTTTTTTGCCGCCGTCTGCAATGCTAAAAACAAACAATTTTTAACCATTTACACGCGCAGGTGGTATCACGGGATTTTCTATCTTGCGGCTGACGGTACCGTTGAGCATGGCAAAAAAACGCTTTCGGTGACGAACTACCTGAAACTGGCCGACCGCGCACTCACATGGCAAGACTCTCCCAAGCACGCCACAAAGCCGCTCTTTAAACCGACGACCTGGCCGGCCATTCTTGATAAACCTGACGTTATCCGCATCGGCATCAGTATTGCGGCGGGCAATAAAGCCAAAACCGTCCCTCCGGTTATCTGGAAGCGGATTGTTGATCAACTCGCTGATTTACCCTGCGAGTTTTATGTCTTCGGCGCGCCAAACGAACAGTCGTGGATGGACGATATCACCCGCCTTTACGGTGAAATCCCTAATTTTATCAATCTTATTGGCAAAATTTCGCTGGAAGAGCTTCCCTGGGCCATTTCTAAGATGGACTGTTATATCGCGTCTGACTCGGGGAATGTGTATATCGCAGACGCCGTTGGCGTTCCGGTAGTCCTGCTGTTTGGTCCGTGTTGTCACTATGAACAACGTCCGCTTGGCAATGTGTTGCTGATCGGGAATGACGACAACATTTGTTCTTATGTGTTTGAAACGCGCTATTATTTCCCGCAAGAACGGGAAGCACTATTCTCTGTCACTGACTCCGCGTTACACGATCTTCAGCAGTTTATCCGTACATTACCCAAAGCCCGCTCACTGGCTAGCGCTACCGACGCTCAAGGAAACTAATTTTTATGGCTTTTTTAAGCGTCATTATTGCTGCGCATAACGCTGAAGCTACGCTGCATGCCACGCTTTCAAGCCTGCTGGCAGCCACCGTTCAAGACACTGAAATTATTATTTTTAATGACAGTTCTGAGGATACCACGCAGGCAATAATTGAAGAGTGGTCACCTAAATTTCCTCAGATCATAACGCGCACCGTGAACTTTCGTAACGTCGGCCGGGTACGAAACAGTGCTGTCGCACTGGCATCCGGTGAATATATTACGATGCTCGACAGTGACGATTGCTTAAAGCCGGGCAGCCTCAGGGACGCAATTACCTTTCTGAAAGCGCAACGTCCGGATATGTTACTGACACGTTTGCTTGAGATTCGCGATCCCCGGAAAATGACTTCAGACTGGCAGGGATTCAATCCTGTGCCATTGTCACAACATGAAGCAGTCGCTCGTTTCTTACGCCATAAAGACTTTCAGGCGCATCTCATTGGCCAGTTTATTCATCGTAGCCTGTACGAGAGCAACCCTATTCCTCCAATGTTATGTTATGAGGATTTCGCTGTCTTCCCCGGAATGTTGATGCAGTCGAGCAAAATAGTCTATCAACGCCAGGGGCATTATTATTACGTCAAGCGTCGCGACAGTTTGTCGAGCAGTCTGGACGCCAGCAAAATTTCAACGCTTGTCGAATGCACGTTACAGATGGAAAGAACATTTCCGTCAAGCTACAGGCATCTTGTCAATTGCCACTGGTTTGATATTTACAGCAACCATCGGTCCTGTCTTACAGACCAACAATTGCAACTCGTGAAACAACGCGTAAAGGCCATGTACACATTGTCTTTTTTCCTGTCCACCGATGTTCGTTTTAGCTACAAAAAAAGGGTTATTGAGGCGTTATGGAAAAAATAAAACCACGGCTATATCAACTGACGATTGCTTTGAGCCTCATCTCTTTGATGCTGGCATTAGTCAGTTCAGGGAAGCAAAGAGAGTTTTTCTATATTGCTATTTACGTCAGTATTATTGGCCTGGCTTTCGAATATAAAAAAATCACTCTTCGACCTTTTACTATAGCGCTGCCCATTCTGCTGATTGGGTTACTTAACCTCGGCTGGTACTTAATCTATGAGTATCATAACGAGGGACTCAACCTTTACAGCGACTATCTAGGCGCCAGCAAAAAGTTAATTTTAGCGAGTATCCTGATTTTCTATATTGACCGCTTTAAGTTTTACATTGATAAAGACAACTTCAGGAAATTTTTCTTCTACGCAGCGGCCTTAGGGTTTGTGCTCGCCACAGGATATGGCTTGTGGCAGGCCTCGCAAGGTATGACTCGCGTTGAGATGGCAATTAACCGTGCCACCGTTTCAGCCTATGTTTATTCTGTCCTGTCACTGGCTTTCGTATACAGTCTTTACCTTCAGCAGAACGTGAAGCTGTATGTTGTTGCGGGCTTCACTATATTAATCTCTTACTTCGTCATACTGTTGACGGGTACCCGTGCTGCGATGGGTTTATATCTGCTTCTGGCGGTTGTGCTCACGCTGTATCATTTCAGAAAGATTCATCTCAAATCCACTCTCATTTTTTTATGTATTGTGGCCGGCATTGTCGTCGTGAGCTACAAGCCGTTGATTGCACCGAAAATAACGCAAACCCAAATTGAAGTTGAGAATTATCAGAAAGGCTATGACCGCACGTCACTTGGCGCACGTTTTTCGATGTGGACTGTCGGGATCGCTAATGGTCTTGCACATCCGTTGGGGCAATCACTTGAAGACCGTGAAACGTGGACACGGCAGTATATAAAAGACGGGCATCCTCACCTTGGCAGTGCACTCGAATACATCAAGGTCCACCTGCATAATGAATTTATTGAGAAATACTCTTTGCAGGGGATCCCCGGCGTGGCGGTAATGCTCTTTTTCTTCGTTTCGATGATTGTGTATGCCTTACGAAACAGAAACGCACTGCTCCTAACCTCAATGCTACTTTTGATTTTGTATGGACTGACGGATGTCATACTGCTCAGTTCAGAAGCCTTAATCTTCTTTATGGTTTTGTTTGCATTAAGTACACCTTTCACCCAAACAAAGCAGCATTAACAAATATGCCCGCCTGGCGGGCATAACTATTGTTTGTACTGGTAAAACTCCGCCAGCGTCATTCCCACCGTTTTGTCTGATAGCCAGGTAAACAGCTGTTCCAAATCCTGATATAAACCTTCAATCGCCGCCTCATCTTTAAACGTCGGGCTGCCGCCAGGCATAAATTCCGACGAATGCAGCATGAACTCTACGTAGTCATTTCCCTGAGACAGGCACTGCTGCGCCACCTTAATCATCTCCTGCGCGTTACCGCCGGACGGGCGTAACCAGTTAACTGACGGAGAACGGTATTTACCGCGCAGACGATCGTAACCCTGCTTCAGGGAATTCAGCCATGCCGGGTGTTTATACTGGATGCTCATTGGCACTTCGAGGAGAAGGCTGTTTCCCGGCCGGGAAGTGTCGTCTACGTCCAAAAAGTAGGCGCGATCGGGAAAATGCTGGTAATTCGTTCCGCCATTACCCTGCGGGGCACCTTTCGCGTTGCGCCAGTTCACGCGCGGCGTAACGGAACAATCTACCTGATACCCCAGCTCAATCAGTAACCGGGCGTAACGGCTGTCGAATGCCCAGCGCCCGGCGCGATGGCTGAGCATTTTTGTCTGGAAGGTCTCTTCCAGTAGGCGGGTCATGAACAGCACTTTCTCACGCATGACCTCGTCTGAAAACTCAATCAGATAAGGCTGCCAGCGCCAGTCATCACCGGTCAGATTGTGCTCCGGAGGGCTGTTCCAGGCATGGAGATGCATTCCTACCTCGCCCTGCCCCCGGGCTATGACCTCTTTCGCGAACTCAATGAACACCGGTTCGACGGCCATCTCGTAATTGGTGAGCCAGACAGGCTTAAAGCCGAAACGCTCGCAAAGCGTCTGAAACCGCGCCAGGTAGCGCGCGTTTTCCGTTTTGATGACCCGGTGGTTCTGCCAGAGATTATCCCCTTCGGTATCGATCGTGATGATAAACGCTGGTTTTTTCATAATGAGTCCGCAAGACAAAATAGTTAGCGCTATGTTACGCACGCCCGAAAGCAGGAGTAAACCCTTCCAGGGAAATTCCTGACATTATGGAGAAAGAGTGCAAGTCGTTACCAGGTCTATTAGAATTGCCAACAGTACAACGCCGATAAGATGATGATGAATAACTTACCTGACACGCCTGATTTGCGCATTTTACTGATTAAACTTCGCCATCATGGTGACATGTTACTCACCACCCCCGTCATCAATTCATTGCGCCAGAAATGGCCTGAAGCCCAAATCGACGTGCTTCTCTATGAAGAGACGCGAGACATGCTCGCCGCGCATCCGGCAATCGGTACGATCTATGGTATCGATCGTAAATGGAAGCAGTTGGGGACGCTGAAGCACCTGCAAAAAGAGTGGCAGTTGCTTCGTGCTTTACGCGCTCAGCATTATCATCTGGTGATCAATCTTGCCGATCAGTGGCGCAGCGCGATTGTTACCCGCTTCACCGGCGCACCGGTTCGGCTCGGGTTCGCTTTTAACAAGCGCAATAATGCCTTCTGGCGTTTTTGTCACAGTGAACTGGTCTCGGTCGCCAGCCATCAGAACCTGCACACCGTTGAACAAAACCTGTCCATACTGAAACCATTACCCGTTGCCGCCAGACCCGCCGTCACCATGGCTTACAGCGCGGATGACTGGCACCATGCTCATCACAAGCTGACACAAAAGGGCGTGGGGGAACGCTATATCGTTATTCAACCCACTTCACGCTGGTTCTTTAAGTGCTGGGACGAAGGCAAAATGGCGCAAACTATCGCCGCATTGCAGCAGGACGGCCACACTATCGTCCTTACGGCGGGACCGGATAAGAAAGAGCTGGCGATGATTGACCGCATTCTTGCCGCCTCCCCGCAGACGGGTGTTGTATCGCTGGCAGGGCAGTTAACCCTGCGCCAGCTGGCCTCGCTTATCGATCACGCAGCCCTGTTCATTGGCGTTGACTCCGTCCCCATGCACATGGCCGCCGCCCTTCAGACGCCCTGCGTGGCGCTGTTTGGCCCATCAAAGTTGACGTTCTGGTCGCCATGGCAGGTTAACGGCGAGGTCATCTGGGCTGGTAACTACGGCCCGCTTCCCAACCCTGACGCCATTGATACAAAAACGACGGAACGTTATCTCGACGCCATCCCCGTTGATGCTGTCGTCTCCGCCGCAAGGAGATACCTGCAATGAAGCTTCATCGTCTGGCCATTGTGCGCCAAAAATATCGGCCGGATGGGGGAGCAGAACGTTTTGTCTCCAGGGCACTCACCGCGCTGAGCAATCAAAATCTTGAGCTCAACGTCATCACCCGCGAGTGGCAGGGCGAAAAGCAGGACGACTGGCATATTCATATCTGCGATCCACGAAAGTGGGGCCGCATCAGCCGTGAACGCGGCTTTGCACACGCCGCGCGCGCGCTGTGGCAGCAACAGCAGTTTGATATTGTACAGAGCCACGAACGTATTCCGGGCTGCGATATTTACCGCGCCGGAGATGGTGTACATCGACGCTGGCTGCTACAGCGTACGCGTATTCTTCCCGCCTGGCGCGCGAAGCTGCTCATGCACGATCGCTATCACCGCTACGTGATGAACGCCGAACGTGAAATGTACCAGGCTCCCGAGTTGAAAGCCGTTATCTGTAATGCGGAGATGATCAAGCGCGAAATCGTCGAAGACTTTGATATTGACGCAAAAAAGATACATGTGATTTATAATTCAATAGATTCCCGCCGCTTCGTTCCGGCAGAAGAGAGACAGCGCGCTGTACTGCGTAAGCAATTTGGCTTACCCGCTGATGCCGTCATTTTCTGCTTCGTGGGTTCAGGGTTTGAACGCAAGGGGCTGGCAAGCGCAATTCGGGCTATAGCAGGAACATCGACGTGGCTGGTTGTGGTCGGTCAGGATAAAGCGGAAAGCCGTTATCGCGACCTCGCCCGTTCATTAGGCTGTGAGGGGCAAATCCGTTTCCTGGGGATGCAAAAAGAGACGCTGCCATTTTATCAGCTTTCTGATGGTTTACTGCTGCCGACGCTGTATGATCCTTTCCCTAACGTCATACTTGAAGCAATGGCCTGTGGATTGCCCGTCATTACGTCAGAGAGTTGCGGTGGTTCAGAATTTATTGAGCAAGGCCAGAACGGGTTTTACTGTGATGCACTTGATATCCGCACATTGAAGGAGGCCGTCATGTCCATCCCTTCACTGGAAAAAAATAACAATATGGGGCTTGTGGCGCGTGAACGCGTCAGAGAAGCAACCCCTGAAAAACTATCAAGTCAGCTTATTTCGCTTTATCAAAAATTACTGGATTAATAATGCGCATCCTAATGATTATTGATGGTTTACCCGGTGGAGGAGCCGAAAAAACGGTTCTCACCCTCTCCAGCGGACTGACAGAACTGGGGCATCAGGTCACCCTTTTCTCCTTACGGAAGGTGTGCGACTACGCCATTCCGGAAGGTATCGATTTTCAGGTTGTGCAGGATACCTGTAAAAAACCCTGGCGGAAGCTGACCGAGATCCCGCGTCGCGCCCGTTTGCTGGATCGCGCCATCGAGCAGGCAGAACGCAGCGGTAAATTTGACGTTGCCTTCTCGCATCTGCATAAAACCGACCGTATCGTGGCGCACAGCCGCGTGCTGGATCGGGATAAGGTCTGGTTCTGCATACACGGGATGTTCTCCTTTTCCTATTTGCGCCATCGCAGCGGGCTTTCTCGCTGGTTTAAGCATTATAAAATTCGTCATACCTATGAAAACCGCAACGTGGTGGCGGTATCCGGCGCCGTGCTGCACGATCTGTCTGAAGTACTCGCGATCCCCCTGCGGCGCAAAGCGGTTATCCATAACCCCTTCGATATCCCTGAAATTCAGCGTCTGGCGGAAGCGCCCTTTGAGATGCAGGGGCAGAATTATATTATCCACGTTGGTCGTTTTCATGAGCACAAACGTCACGACCGGCTGCTTCGCGCGTTCGCGATGAGCAAGATTGACGCATCGCTGGTGTTGATGGGCAAAGGCTCTGACGTGAAAATAAACCAGCTCAAACAGCTTGCCGCTAAGCTGGGAATTGAAAACAAGATCGTCTTCCGCCCGTTTGAAACCAATCCTTATCCGTGGATCAAAGGTGCACGCCTTTTAGTGTTAAGTTCCGACTGCGAAGGTTTTGGTAATGTACTGGTAGAGTCCATTATCTGTCAGACCCCACCGGTGAGTACAAACTGCCCTGGCGGCCCTGCTGAGATCCTTACTGGCCCCCTGGCGCGCGGTCTGACCGCGTTAACCGACGAATCACTGGCGAATACCCTGGCAGAACTGTATGCCTCTCCGCCGGTTGTTGATCGCGAAACGATCGCATCGTTCGGTATCAACGCCATTTGCCAGCAATACATTGCTTTGGTCGACAACCAAAAATAATCAGGTTTCATATGCAAAATTCAGCGCCTTTATTAAGCGTGGTGGTTGCCGTTTATAACGGTGAAGCTTTTCTCGATCAGTTCTTTACCTGCCTTGTAAATCAACACATCGACAGTATGGAAGTCATCATCGTGAATGACGGCTCCACTGACCGCTCGATGCAGATTGTCGAAAAATGGCGCGAACAGCTGCCACAGATGCAGGTCATTGAACAACCTAATCAGGGCGTGTCCATCGCGCGTAATACCGGCCTGGCCGTTGCGACCGGCCAATATCTCTCTTTCCCGGATATTGATGATGTCTTCAAACCCGGCATGTACCAGCGTCTGCTGGATATGGCCGTCACGCAGAACCTGGATGTCGCCACCTGCAATGGCAACTACGTCTGGGAAAATAACAAAAAACCGTCTCGCCCTATCTTCCCTGAAGATAAGCTCGCCTCAACGAGCGTCATGAATGGCGCGGCATGGTTAAAAAAGGCGCTGGATTCACGTAAGTTCCTGCATGTGACCTGGCTGAATATCTATCGTCACGATTTTATTCGTCAGCACGGCTTTCGTTTCGAGCCTGGCCTGCGCCATCAGGATATCCCGTGGACGACTGAGGTGCTGCTTGCTGCGGAACGCGTTCAGTACACCAGCGAACGCTTTTACGACTACTACATTCACTCCGCCTCGGTATCGCACACCCCGGATAATGACGACACGCTGATTCGCTCAGCGCGCCATTACATGAAGATCCTGAAGATGCTTGATGCCATTAACCAGCGCTACCCGGATAAAGTGAAAAATATCCCGGCCTGTCACTGGCAAATCGCCAAAGAGGGTCTGGGAATTATTCATACCTTCTACAACATGAAGGATGAAGCGAAGAAATCAATGATAATCAAAGAGTTCTTCGACACCGGGATCTGGAAGCTCATCTGGAAAAGTGCCAAAAGCCCGCGTTTGCGCTGGCGCCTGGGCCGACGCTACTTCCGTTTAAAACGGTATCTGGCATAAGAGATAGCTTTAGCACGCTTAAATGCTTAGAATTTCCCGGCCGAAACTAAAAAAACGGATAATCGCTTGGAATTGTTGTATACCGCCCTGCTCTACATCATTCAGCCACTGGTGTGGCTGCGACTGTTGCTTCGTAGCCGTAAAGCGCCTGCGTACCGTAAACGCTGGGCCGAACGCTATGGCTACTGCCGCAATAAAGTGGCGCCGGACGGTATTCTGCTGCATTCCGTGTCAGTCGGGGAAACGCTGGCCGCCATTCCACTGGTGCGTGCCTTACGCCACCGTTATCCGTCACTGCCCATCACCGTCACCACGATGACGCCAACCGGCTCAGAGCGCGTGATGTCTGCCTTCGGTAAAGACGTGCATCACGTCTACCTGCCGTACGATCTTCCCTGCGCCATGAACCGTTTCCTGAATACCGTTCGCCCTAAACTGGTGATCGTCATGGAAACTGAACTGTGGCCGAATATGATTTCCGCCCTGCATGCCCGTAAAATTCCTTTGGTTATCGCCAACGCGCGTCTGTCGGAACGCTCGGCGAAAGGGTACAGCAAGCTGGGTAAATTTATGCGTCGCCTGCTCAGCAAAATTACGCTGATCGCCGCGCAGAACGAAGAAGATGCCGCGCGCTTTATCGCCCTCGGCCTGAAGCGCAACCAGCTTGCGGTCACGGGTAGCCTGAAGTTCGATATTTCCGTCACCCCTGAACTCGCCGCCCGTGCGGTAACGCTGCGTCGTCAGTGGGCGCCGCGTCGCCAGGTCTGGATTGCCACCAGCACCCATGACGGCGAAGAGGCCATTATTCTTCAGGCTCACCGCCAGCTGCTGGAAAAATTCCCTGATTTACTGCTGATTCTGGTTCCTCGACATCCTGAGCGTTTTAAAGATGCCCGGGAGATGGTGCAAAAAGGTGGTTTCAGCTTCACCCTACGCAGCAGCGGCGAAATCCCCTCTGGCAGCACGCAGGTGGTGATTGGCGATACGATGGGCGAACTGATGCTGCTGTACGGGATTGCCGATCTTGCTTTCGTTGGCGGAAGTCTGGTGGAGCGCGGTGGTCATAACCCGCTGGAGCCGGCAGCCCACGCCATTCCCGTGCTGATGGGGCCACACACGTTTAACTTCAAAGATATCTGCGCGAAATTGCAGCAAGCCGATGGCTTAATCACCGTGACCGATGCGGACTCGGTGGTCAAAGAGGTCTCAACCCTTCTGACTGACGAAGATTACCGCCTGTGGTACGGTCGTCACGCCGTTGAAGTCCTGCATCAGAACCAGGGCGCACTGACCCGTCTGCTGCAACTTTTGCAACCTTACCTGCCGCAGCGGAGCCACTAATGTCAACGCGTCTGTCGGTCGTGATGATCGCCAAAAACGCCGCCGACCTGCTTCCGGATTGCCTGGCCTCTGTTGCCTGGGCTGACGAAATCGTCATTCTCGATTCCGGAAGTACGGACAATACGGCGGACGTTGCCCGTGCAGCCGGGGCAAAAGTCTTTACCGACACCGACTGGCAGGGCTACGGTATTCAGCGTCAGCGTGCGCAGGGTTACGCCACAGGCGATTACGTGTTGATGATCGATACCGATGAGCGCGTCACCCCGGAACTCCGACAGGCCATTCAAACGGTGCTTGCTGCGCCACAGCCCGGCGCGGTCTACAGTATCGCGCGTCGTAACTATTTCCTGGGCCGCTTTATGCGCCACAGCGGCTGGTACCCCGACCGCGTGATGCGCCTCTATGCCCGCGAGCGTTATCAGTACAACGACAACCTGGTCCATGAGTCTCTGGCCTGCGATAACGCCCAGGTCATCCCCCTGACGGGCGATCTGCTTCATCTGACCTGCCGCGATTTCGCCAGCTTCCAGCGGAAACAGCTGAACTATGCCACCGCCTGGGCACAGGAGCGGCATGCGCGCGGCAAGAAGGCCACGCTGACCGGCATCTTCACCCACACGCTGGGCGCGTTTCTGAAAACGCTGCTGCTACGTGGCGGCGTGCTGGACGGCAAACAGGGCTGGTTACTGGCGGTAGTGAATGCCCAGTATACTTTCAACAAATACACCGAGCTGTGGGCGCTGAACCGCGGCTACTCAGAGAAAACGTGAGCCATGAGCACAAAAGCGATTTATCCGGGTACCTTCGATCCGATCACTAACGGTCATCTTGATATCATCACCCGTGCGGCGTGTATGTTCGACAAGGTGATTCTGGCCATTGCCGCCAGCCCGAGCAAAAAGCCGATGTTTGACCTGAACGAACGCGTGCAGCTTGCCACCGATGCGATTTCGCATTTGTCGAATGTTGAGGTCGTCGGATTCAGCGATTTGATGGCAAACTTTGCCCGTGCCCAGCAGGCCAATATCCTGATCCGCGGTCTTCGCGCGGTAGCAGACTTCGAATATGAGATGCAGCTGGCGCACATGAACCGCCATCTGATGCCGGAGCTGGAGAGCGTATTCCTGATGCCCTCCAAAGAGTGGTCCTTCATCTCTTCTTCGCTGGTGAAAGAGGTGGCGCGCCATCGCGGGGACGTTACCCACTTTCTGCCGGTTAACGTCCACCAGGCGTTGATGGAAAAGTTAAAGTAACCCTACTTCTGGCACTGACGGCAGTAAAACGTGGCGCGCTGAGCGTGCTTCGTGGCAATAATCGGCGTCCCGCATGCTCTGCACGGTTCCCCCTTACGACCATAAACCTGCAACTCCTGCGCAAAATAGCCCGGCTTCCCGTCGCTTTGCAGAAAATCCTTCAGCGTCGTCCCACCCTGCTCAATTGAGCGCAGCAGTACCGCTTTAATCACTCTGACCAGCAGCTCGCACTCCTGCGCAGACAGCGAAGAGGCCAGCCGATCGGGATGGATCCCGGCGGCAAACAACGATTCGCTGGCATAGATATTCCCCACGCCCACGACCAGCTTGTTATCCATCAGCCAGGGTTTGATCGGGGTTTTCTTTTTCGCGCACTTCTCTTTGAGATAATCCGCGTTAAACGCCTCTGAGAGCGGCTCAGGTCCAAGATGCGCCAGCACGTTGTGCCCTTCCAGCTCTTTGGTCCACAGCCATGCGCCAAAGCGACGCGGGTCGGTGTAACGCAGCACCTTGCCGTTACTCATCACCAGATCAACGTGGTCGTGCTTTTCCGCAGGCAACTCTTCGGTGAGGATGCGCAGGCTTCCCGACATGCCCAGATGGATAATGATCCAGCCGTCAGGCAGCTCCAGCAGCAGGTATTTCGCGCGGCGCTGTACGCTCAGGACGGGTTTATCGCTTAACGCGTGGATCTCATCGGACACCGGCCAGCGCAGACGCCCGTTGCGAACGACAGCATGAAGAATAGTCGCGCCAACCAGATGGGGCTCAATGCCGCGGCGGCTGGTCTCTACCTCAGGTAATTCAGGCATGGTTCCTCCGTTGAGATGCAGAATGCAAAAAACCCCGCAGTTGCGGGGTTTTTCAATACAAGGAGACTAAAATTATTTGATTTTAGCTTCTTTGTACAGTACGTGCTGGCGTACAACTGGATCGAATTTTTTCAGTTCCAGTTTTTCCGGCTTAGTACGTTTGTTCTTCGTGGTGGTGTAGAAGTGACCTGTACCAGCAGAAGAAACCAGCTTGATTTTCTCGCGAATACCTTTAGCCATGATTTATTTCCTCTTTAAGTACTTAGTACTTTTCGCCACGGGCACGCAGTTCGGACAGAACTGTATCGATGCCTTTCTTATCGATTACACGCATACCTTTAGCAGATACGCGCAGGGTGACAAAACGCTTCTCGCTCTCAACCCAGAAACGGTGAGAGTGCAGGTTCGGCAGGAAACGGCGTTTAGTCGCGTTCAGTGCGTGGGAACGGTTGTTACCGGTCACCGGACGCTTGCCAGTAACTTGGCAGACTCGGGACATGTCTATTCTCCAAAAATCAAATTAGCTCGAGCTTCGTATGGGGTATCGGCGCCTCGTCAGGCTTTACAGCCCGGTCATCGCATAGTTCTATTGAACTCTCGATTGCCAGGCCCAAATGCCAAACCCGAGATTCTCAAAGGTGGCGTAGTATACGCTGACTCGGCGGTGTGCTCAAGTCCCGAACAGACAAAGATCCCGATGGATCGCGAGAAAAGGCCTAAATCCAGCCACGTTCGGCAAAAGAAATGTACTCTCCGCGGCCAATTATCAGATGGTCCAGCACACGAATGTCCATGAATTGACAGCATTTGATAATACGTTCGGTAATTGCTTTGTCAGCTCTGCTTGGTTCTGCACAGCCAGAGGGGTGATTATGCGCGAGGATCACGCCGGCTGCATTCACTTTTATCGCTTCCCGCACAATTTCACGCGGATGCACCTCAACGTGGCTCAATGTTCCCGAAAAAAGGCGGGTATGTTTCAGTACCCGGTTTTTGTTGTCGAGAAAGATCACCATAAAGATCTCCCGCTCCAGATCGGAAAGCTGGCTTTGCAGAAATTCGCGGGTCATATCGGGGGTGAGGATCGGGTCTTCTTCCTCCATACGCACGTTGTAAAATCTCCGGGCCAGCTCCGCAATGCCCCGCAACTGGGCATATTTCGCCACGCCAATACCCTCAACGTGCGTAAACGCCTCCAGCTCGGCGGTCAACAATCCATACAGTGAGCCGAAATGCTCTATCAGCTCTTTCGCCAGCGTAAATACCGTTTTCCCCGGCGTGCCTGTGCGTAAAAAGAGCGCCAGCAGCTCGTCGTCCTTTAACAACGTGACGCCATGGCGCAGCATTTTTTCACGCGGTAGCAGCAGTTCAGTCTCTTCCATGCCCGGCCTCCTTCTGTTTGCCATTATGCTGCCACAGGCAAATTCGGGGCTCGACGCTGGCGTTTCGTTCTTGCGTAGCGCCTCGCAAAGTGAATTAAGGACATCATCACCCCGTTTTAGGGATTGTGATAAAATGCCCGCTCTCTGGTGAAACCCAACAGGAAAGAATCATGATGAGCCTGGCCGGTAAAAAAATCGTTCTTGGCGTCAGCGGCGGTATTGCTGCCTATAAAACGCCAGACCTGGTGCGCCGTTTGCGCGAGCGCGGGGCCGACGTACGGGTCGCGATCACCGAAGGCGGCAAAGCCTTTATCACCCCGCTGAGCCTGCAAGCCGTCTCGGGATACCCGGTATCCGACAGCCTTCTCGACCCGGCAGCCGAAGCCGCAATGGGCCATATTGAGCTGGGGAAATGGGCCGATCTGGTTATCCTTGCCCCCGCCACGGCAGATGTAATTGCCCGCGTGGCGGCCGGGATGGCGAACGATCTGGTAACGACCATTTGCCTCGCCACGCCTGCGCCCGTCGCGGTTGTACCCGCAATGAACCAGCAGATGTATCGCAACGCCGCTACCCAGCATAATCTGGATACGCTGGCCTCGCGCGGCCTGCTAATTTGGGGACCGGAGAGCGGCAGCCAGGCCTGTGGCGACGTGGGGCCAGGGCGTATGCTCGACCCATTGACGATTGTTGATATGGCCGCCGCCCATTTCTCGCCTGTCAACGATCTGCAACATCTCAACATCATGATTACCGCGGGCCCCACGCGCGAGCCGCTGGATCCGGTGCGATACATCACCAACCACAGCTCCGGCAAAATGGGCTTTGCAATTGCTGCCGCGGCAGCCAAACGCGGCGCGAACGTGACGCTGGTGAGCGGCCCGGTGTCGCTTACCACCCCTGCGTTTGTGCGGCGTATTGATGTAACTACCGCGCTGGAAATGGAAGCCGCCGTACAGGCGCATGCTCAACAACAGCATATTTTTATCGGCTGTGCGGCCGTTGCTGATTACCGCGCCGAAACCATTGCCGACGCCAAAATTAAAAAGCAAGGTGATGAATTAACAATAAAAATGGTGAAGAACCCGGATATCGTTGCCGGTGTCGCCGCATTGAAAACTCATCGTCCTTACGTTGTTGGGTTTGCCGCAGAAACGAATAATGTGGAAGAATATGCCCGGCAAAAACGTACCCGCAAAAACCTCGATTTGATTTGCGCGAACGACGTATCGCTGTCCACGCAAGGATTTAACAGCGACAGCAACGCATTGCACCTTTTCTGGCAGGATGGAGATAAAGTCTTACCGCTTGAGCGCAAAGAACTCCTGGGCCAACAATTACTGGACGAGATCGTTACCCGTTATGATGAAAAAAATCGACGTTAAGATTCTGGACCCGCGCGTTGGCGAGCAATTTCCGCTGCCAACGTATGCCACCTCCGGCTCTGCCGGTCTTGACCTGCGCGCCTGTCTCGATGACGCCGTAGAACTGGCGCCGGGTGCAACGACCCTGATCCCGACCGGGCTGGCGATTCACATTGCTGACCCGTCACTGGCAGCGGTGATCCTGCCGCGATCTGGCCTGGGCCATAAGCATGGCGTCGTGCTGGGTAACCTGGTCGGCCTGATCGACTCTGACTATCAGGGTCAGCTGATGGTATCCGTCTGGAACCGTGGCCAGGACAGCTTCACCATTGAACCGGGCGAGCGTATCGCGCAGATGGTGTTTGTACCGGTGGTGCAGGCAGAATTTAACCTGGTGGCAGACTTCGACGCTACCGACCGTGGCGAAGGCGGCTTCGGCCATTCCGGGCGCAAATAACCGCCCGACAAACACGCATCTCACAGCGCCATAATGCAATAACAAACCGCAAACGTCAGTTTGCGGGTCGCTGTGTGGTTGCCAGCCTGACAAGTGCTTATTTTCAGGGGTATTTTGTAACATGGCAGAAAAACAAACCGCGAAAAGGAATCGTCGCGAAGAAATACTTCAATCTCTGGCTCTGATGCTTGAATCCAGCGACGGCAGTCAACGCATCACCACCGCCAAGCTGGCGGCCTCTGTGGGCGTGTCAGAGGCGGCGCTGTATCGTCATTTCCCGAGCAAAACCCGGATGTTCGACAGCCTGATCGAGTTTATCGAAGATAGCCTGATCACGCGCATCAACCTGATTCTGAAGGATGAAAAAGACACCAGCACGCGTCTGCGTCTGATTGTGCTGCTGATTCTGGGCTTTGGTGAACGTAACCCGGGTCTGACCCGTATTCTTACCGGCCACGCGCTGATGTTTGAACAGGATCGTCTGCAAGGCCGTATAAACCAGCTTTTTGAGCGTATCGAAGCCCAGCTTCGTCAGGTTCTGCGCGAGAAGAAAATGCGGGAAGGTGAGGGATATAATACGGATGAGACGCTGCTGGCAAGCCAGATCCTGGCATTTTGCGAAGGGATGCTCTCCCGGTTTGTGCGCAGCGAGTTTAAATATCGACCAACGGACGATTTTGACGCCCGCTGGCCGTTAGTGGCAGCACAATTACAGTAACGCCATCGCCGGATGGCGGCTTCGCCTTATCCGGCCTACGAACAGGTAGGCCCGGTAAGCGTAGCGCCACCGGGCAACGCAATTAAACCCCGAACTCTTCGCGATACGCTTTTACCGCCGCCAGGTGATCCGCCATCTCAGGCTTCTCTTCCAGATATGCAATCAGGTCTGTCAGCGTGATGATAGAGATCACTTTGCAGCCATAATCGCGTTCCACTTCCTGAATAGCAGAGATGTCGCCACGCCCACGCTCCTGACGATCGAGCGAAATCAGCACACCCGCAAGCGTTGCACCGTTAGCCTGGATAATTTCCATCGATTCACGGATCGCGGTGCCTGCGGTGATCACGTCATCTACCAGCATCACGCGGCCCTGCAACGCACTGCCTACCAGATTGCCGCCTTCACCGTGGGTTTTGGCCTCTTTACGGTTAAAGCAGTACGGTACGTCGCGGTCATGGTGCTCCGCCAGCGCCACCGCCGTGGTGGTTGCAATTGGAATGCCTTTGTACGCGGGGCCAAACAGCAGATCGAAATCAATCCCGGAATCCACCAGCGCTTCGGCATAGAAGCGGCCTAACAGTGCCAGGTCGCGCCCGGTATTAAACAGCCCGGCGTTGAAGAAATACGGGCTTTTACGCCCGGATTTCAGCGTGAACTCGCCAAACTTAAGTACCTGCTTGTTAAGCGCAAACTCAATAAACTGGCGCTGATACGATTTCATGGATTTGCTCCTTTGTCTTTTCAGTCTTACAGGCAAAAAAAAGGCGACTCATTGGTCGCCTTAAAATCAATTTTCTAACGCCGCTTTCTGCGTCGCTACAATAGATTCAATACCCCCTCGGGCCAACGCCAGCAAGGTGAGCAGTTCTTCGTGAGTGAATGGCTCGCCTTCTGCCGTGCCCTGCACTTCAATGATGCGACCATCTTCGGTCATCACCACGTTCATGTCGGTTTCTGCGGCAGAATCTTCAACGTATTCCAGATCGCAAAGCGCTTCGCCGTTAACAATACCAACGGAGACAGCAGCAACCATCCCTTTCATTGGGTTGGTTTTCAGCTTACCGGCGGCAACCAGCTTGTTCAGCGCATCTGCCAGCGCCACACAGGCACCGGTAATGGAGGCCGTACGCGTGCCGCCATCGGCCTGGATCACGTCGCAGTCCAGCGTGATGGTGAACTCACCCAGCGTTTTTAAGTCAACCGCGGCGCGGAGCGCACGTGCGATCAGGCGCTGGATCTCCATAGTACGGCCGCCCTGCTTACCTTTTGCCGCTTCACGAGCATTACGGGTATGGGTTGCGCGCGGCAACATACCGTATTCCGCGGTGATCCACCCCTGCCCCTGACCTTTCAGGAAGCGAGGCACGCCCTCTTCGATGGACGCGGTGCAAAGCACTTTGGTGTCACCAAACTCAACCAGCACGGAGCCTTCAGCGTGTTTTGTATAGTTACGGGTCAGGGTGACGGGACGCACCTGGTTGGCGCTACGACCTGCTGGACGCATGATGGATTCTCCGGCTTGAAACGAATGTGGCTGCGCATTATACGGATAAAGGACGCTTATTCCTATCCTGAGAAGCCCCTGAAAGCTATAATCCCCCCATCTCTCCTTTAAAAACGGGAATGTCTATGATCCGCAGTATGACCGCCTACGCCCGGCGTGAAATCAAGGGTAGCTGGGGTAGCGCTACCTGGGAAATGCGCTCGGTAAACCAGCGCTATCTGGAAACATATTTCCGTATGCCGGAACAGTTCCGCAGCCTGGAGCCTGTGGTGCGTGAGCGTATCCGTACGCGTCTGACCCGCGGGAAAGTGGAATGTAACCTGCGTTTTGAGCCCGATGCCAGTGCACAGGGCGAACTGATCCTGAACGAAAAGCTGGCAAAACAGTTGGTTAATGCGGCGAACTGGGTCAAAATGCAAAGCGATGAAGGCGAGATCAACCCGGTTGATATTCTGCGCTGGCCTGGCGTGATGGCCGCCGGAGAGCAGGATCTGGACGCGATTACCGCTGAAATCCTGGCTGCACTCGACGGCACGCTGGATGACTTTATCGTTGCCCGCGAAACCGAAGGCCAGGCGCTGAAAGCGATGATTGAGCAACGCCTTGAAGGCGTGAGCGCCGAAGTGGCTAAAGTGCGCGCGCATATGCCAGAAGTGCTGCAATGGCAGCGTGAGCGACTTGTCGCCAAACTGGAAGAGGCGGAAGTTCAGCTGGAAAACAACCGTCTGGAACAAGAGCTGGTGCTGATGGCGCAGCGTGTAGACGTGGCTGAAGAGCTGGATCGTCTGGAAGCGCACGTTAAAGAGACCTACAACATCCTGAAGAAGAAAGAAGCGGTAGGCCGCCGTCTCGACTTTATGATGCAGGAGTTCAACCGCGAGTCGAACACGCTGGCGTCTAAGTCTATCAATGCAGAGGTGACCAATTCAGCAATTGAACTGAAGGTCCTGATTGAGCAGATGCGCGAGCAGATCCAGAATATCGAGTAATACCTTTCAGGGTGGTGTCTGGCACATCACCCATTACTTTTTCTAACCCATATTTATCCTTACTTTCTTTGTCTCCCGCCTTATCACAAGCCCGTCTGCCATGCGTTGATAAATTTGTGTAGGGCAAATCCCCTCGCCTTAGAAAATCTCAATCGTGATCTTGCGCACAAATCGCTAACCTCCTCCACTTCATTCCGGAGGGTTTATGCTGCTTCACATTCTCTATCTTATTGGCATTACCGCTGAAGCCATGACCGGCGCGCTTGCCGCCGGACGTCGCCGAATGGACACCTTCGGCGTGATCATTATTGCCACGGCCACTGCGCTCGGCGGCGGGTCC
The DNA here is from genome assembly GCF_020224095.1 of Enterobacter sp. CCUG 70166. Classification (NCBI taxonomy): domain Bacteria; kingdom Pseudomonadati; phylum Pseudomonadota; class Gammaproteobacteria; order Enterobacterales; family Enterobacteriaceae; genus Enterobacter; species Enterobacter sp. CCUG 70166. The sequence goes on along the minus strand of NZ_NRIQ01000015.1, from coordinate 30,548 downwards.
GTGCGCGATATCCTGCTTGGCCATTATCCGCTCGGCTGGGTTAAAAACCCTGAGTACGTCATTATCGTGGCAACGGCAGCCGTGCTAACCACGATTGTAGCCCCGGTGATGCCTCATCTGCGCCGCTTGTTCCTGGTACTGGATGCGCTTGGGCTGATTGTTTTTTCCATCATTGGCGCACAAATTGCTCTCGATATGGGTGAAGGCCCGGTTATCGCCACCATTGCGGCGGTGATCACGGGCGTGTTTGGCGGGGTGCTGCGCGATATGTTCTGCAAACGTATCCCGCTGGTTTTCCAGAAGGAACTGTATGCCGGCATCTCCTTTGCCGCGGCAGTGCTTTATGTCGCCTTGCAGCACTATGTCACCAACCACGATGTGGTCGTTATCTCCACGCTGCTGTTTGGTTTCACGGCGCGAATGCTGGCATTGCGTCTGAAGCTTGGCCTGCCGGTTTTTCATTACAAGCACAACGCGCATTAAGGTCAGAACCCGTTAATGTGTTGCTCAGCCAGCCACCTTGCCAGCCTATCAACGGGAGGCGCATGCAGCCAGTTAACGACCTGCTGCGCCTTCTCTTCACCTGTTCCCGGCAAAGCCTGCCAGTCAGCGGCGCTCCGCTGATTCAGCGCCTGCCACGACGCCGCCCCAACCGCATTCAGCGTGGCTTTTGTCAGCGGGATCCCCATCGCTGTGACCCAGCGAATAAAAGGTTGTTTGCGCACAATATTAAAACGATGCCAGAGCGATAACCCGCGCCCGGCGGAAAAGCCAGGCGTGGACTGTAGCTGCGCCTGCGTCAGTGTTAACCACGAAAAAATATGCTCGAAACGATGCGTCTGATGAAGCGTTCGCCAGCCCGCCTCGCCTAACCCCTCGATCCCTAGCCCTTGTTTTGAGCTAAGCCACGTCAACCGGGCAAAGAACTGTTCCATACACGCTGGTGAGGCATAAAAACAGGTCAGCGAGTGGTACTGCAGGGCCGGAGGTTCTGGTTTTTCCCTGTTCGCTCCCCGCCAGACAACTCGATCGAATCGGGGGATCCCCTGCCCGGCGAGGCTTATCAGAACCTGATCGCCGGGAACAATATCCAGCCGCTGCCAGCGTGTGACCGACCCCAGGCTCACCCGCCGCACCTGTTTATCATCAAGCTTTACTGGATCCAGTTCGGCTACAACGGACACCTTGCCCGTTCGCCCGACGCCAAACTGTATCCCTCGCACTTCAGCAACCTGAGCGACAGGCGTATATTTCCATGCGACAACCCAACGCCCTTCACCGGGTAACCAACCGTCGCCCGCGGGTTCATCCGCTGAACGCACCACAATGCCGTCCGTGGCAAAGGGCAATGCTGTTGTATGCCACGCTGAACGCTGCGCTTCGACCGCATTCACAGACGCGGCGGACAGCGTATAACGCGCCGTCAGGGTGAACCCGGCTTTTGACAACGCATCCAGAGATACCTGCATCTCTTTAGGTCCATCCGGCCAGGCCCAGATAAACACGCCGAGCTGCCTGAGAAGTGCGCTATCGTTATGACGCATCATGGCGCCCGCCACTTTTGCCCGCATGTTCATCCCCCCCATCTGACGCTGGATGTGGTTTTCATGAATCCAGAACAGTTCACCCTGTAAGACGCTATTTGCCAGGGGGCCGGACAGGTTTTGCGGAACAGAGGGGATTGATCGAACCTGCGCCGTCCAGTCTTCACCTTTCACACCGTTGCCACGGCTAATGGCCCGGACAAGCTTCCCGCCCTGGTACACCAGCGTCACAGCCACGCCATCCACTTTGGGCTGCATCCAGAGATGTTGCCGGGCTCGCATCCACTGGCTGAGCTCAGCTTTACTGGCAACCTTATGCACGCCCGTATGCGCAACCGGGTGTGTCACACTACCTGTCAGAGGTGGCGGTCTCTCTTCGGAAGAGACATGACCAAAGCAGCGCTGCCACTGGTTCAACCGCGCGTTAAGCTGATCGTAAACCCCGTCATCAACGTCACTGACTCCCTGCTTCCAGTAAGCATCGTCCCAGCGTTTGATCTGCGCGCTCAGCGCTACAATTTCCTTTTCTGCTTTTGCCTGCGACCATACCGGGCATACCGCTAACCCGGTGCTACACCACAACAGCGCAAACCCGCTTATCCATCGCCACATTATTACCCCTCCTTTGCGTTGGAGGAGGTATAACCCGGTATTGAAAACGACGCGAATGGCAACGTTACGCTTTACGAGGCGTTATCCAGCGTTTCTTTTTGTTGCTGCAAACCGCAGACAAAACCTGAAAACGGCACGCAAAATTTAATCATCCACGGGAAAAAGTGTGACAAAGGCTACGTCACACAGCGGCGACGTGTATAATAAGCCCGTATGTAGGACTTCTTCGTTAACACATACAAAAGACTCTCATGGCTCAAGGCACGCTTTATATTGTTTCTGCCCCTAGTGGCGCGGGTAAATCCAGCCTTATTCAGGCACTGTTAAAAACCCAACCGTTGTACGATACGCAGGTTTCTGTTTCTCACACCACGCGAGCACCGCGTCCGGGTGAGGTGCACGGTGAACACTATTTCTTTGTGAATCACGACGAATTCAGAGCGATGATTGGCAGAGACGCGTTTCTTGAACACGCAGAAGTATTCGGTAACTACTACGGTACTTCGCGTGAAACCATTGAGCAGGTTCTGGCGACCGGCGTGAACGTGTTCCTGGATATCGACTGGCAGGGCGCGCAGCAAATTCGTAAGAAAATGCCTGATTCGCGCAGTATTTTTATTCTACCGCCATCGAAAGATGAACTGGATCGTCGCCTGCGTGGTCGCGGCCAGGACAGCGAAGAAGTTATCGCGAAGCGTATGGCACAGGCTGTTGCAGAAATGAGCCATTACGCGGAATATGATTACCTTATTGTGAATGATGATTTTGATGCCGCGCTGAGCGATCTCAAAACTATCCTTCGCGCAGAACGTCTGCGTATGAGCCGCCAGAAGCAGCGACATGACGCATTAATCACCAAACTGTTGGCAGACTGAACCCACTTTCAGTATCATGCCCAGTCATTTCTTCACCTGTGGAGCATTTTAAGTATGGCACGCGTAACTGTTCAGGACGCTGTAGAGAAAATTGGTAACCGTTTTGACCTGGTACTGGTCGCCGCGCGTCGCGCTCGTCAGATGCAGGTAGGCGGTAAAGATCCGCTGGTACCGGAAGAAAACGATAAAACCACCGTTATTGCACTTCGCGAAATCGAAGAAGGTCTGATCAACAACCAGATCCTCGACGTGCGTGAGCGCCAGGAGCAGCAAGAGCAGGAAGCCGCAGAACTGCAGGCCGTAACCGCCATTGCTGAAGGTCGTCGTTAATTAAACCTGCGGGTCGCCCTTGTATCTGTTTGAAAGCCTGAATCAACTGATTCAAACCTACCTGCCTGAAGACCAGATTAAGCGTCTTCAGCAGGCGTATCTCGTTGCACGTGACGCTCACGAGGGCCAGACACGTTCAAGCGGTGAACCCTATATCACGCACCCGGTAGCGGTGGCCTGTATTCTGGCCGAGATGAAACTCGACTACGAAACGCTCATGGCCGCCCTGCTGCATGACGTGATTGAAGATACCCCTGCCACCTACCAGGACATGGAACAGCTGTTTGGCAAAAGCGTTGCCGAGCTGGTGGAAGGGGTCTCTAAGCTTGATAAGCTGAAATTCCGCGATAAGAAAGAGGCGCAGGCCGAAAACTTTCGCAAGATGATCATGGCGATGGTGCAGGATATCCGCGTCATTCTCATCAAACTTGCTGACCGCACCCACAATATGCGCACGCTGGGCTCACTTCGCCCGGATAAACGTCGCCGCATCGCCCGTGAAACCCTCGAAATCTACAGTCCGCTGGCGCACCGTTTAGGTATTCATCACATTAAAACCGAGCTGGAAGAGCTGGGTTTTGAAGCGTTATACCCAAACCGCTATCGCGTGATTAAAGAGGTGGTGAAAGCCGCTCGCGGTAACCGTAAAGAGATGATTCAAAAGATCCTCTCTGAAATCGAAGGGCGCTTGCAGGAAGCCGGTATTCCGTGCCGCGTCAGCGGTCGCGAAAAGCATTTGTACTCTATTTACTGCAAAATGGTGCTCAAAGAGCAGCGTTTTCACTCGATCATGGATATCTACGCGTTCCGCGTCATCGTCCACGACTCTGACACCTGCTACCGCGTGCTGGGGCAGATGCATAGCCTGTACAAGCCACGTCCGGGGCGCGTCAAAGATTACATCGCCATTCCAAAAGCGAACGGATACCAGTCTTTGCACACCTCGATGATTGGCCCGCACGGCGTTCCGGTTGAGGTGCAAATTCGTACCGAAGACATGGATCAAATGGCGGAGATGGGTGTCGCGGCGCACTGGGCTTATAAAGAGCACGGCGGCGAAAGCAGCACCACCGCGCAAATCCGCGCCCAGCGCTGGATGCAGAGCCTGCTGGAGCTGCAACAGAGTGCAGGTAGCTCGTTTGAATTTATCGAGAGCGTTAAATCCGATCTCTTCCCGGATGAGATTTACGTTTTCACGCCGGAAGGGCGCATTGTCGAACTGCCTGCGGGCGCGACGCCGGTCGACTTCGCTTACGCCGTGCATACCGATATCGGCCATGCCTGCGTGGGTGCCCGCGTCGACAGGCAGCCTTATCCGCTGTCGCAGCCGCTCTTCAGCGGGCAGACTGTCGAAATTATTACCGCGCCGGGCGCACGTCCTAACGCCGCCTGGCTGAACTTTGTCGTGAGCTCAAAAGCGCGCGCAAAAATCCGCCAGCTGCTGAAAAATCTCAAGCGCGACGACTCCGTTAGCCTGGGGCGTCGTCTGCTCAATCACGCGCTGGGTGGCAGCCGCAAACTGGCAGAGATCCCCCCAGAAAACATTCAGCATGAGCTGGAGCGTATGAAGCTCGCCTCGCTGGATGACCTGCTGGCAGAGATTGGCCTCGGAAACGCCATGAGCGTGGTCGTGGCGAAGAACCTGCAACAGGGCGAAACGACAGCCGTTCCTGCTAACGCGCAAAATCATGGTCACCTGCCAATCAAAGGCGCTGACGGGGTGCTCATCACCTTCGCCAAATGCTGCCGCCCTATCCCGGGCGACCCGATTATTGCGCACGTCAGCCCGGGTAAAGGGCTGGTGATCCACCACGAATCCTGCCGTAACATCCGTGGCTATCAGAAAGAGCCTGAGAAGTTCATGGCGGTCGAATGGGATAAAGAGACAGCGCAGGAATTTATCACTGAAATCAAGGTGGATATGTTTAACCACCAGGGTGCACTGGCGAACCTGACGGCAGCGATCAACACGGCCTCGTCAAACATTCAGAGCCTGAATACTGAAGAAAAAGATGGCCGCGTTTACAGCGCCTTTATTCGCCTGACCGCCCGTGACCGCGTACATCTGGCCAATATTATGCGCAAGATCCGCGTGATGCCGGATGTCATTAAAGTCACCCGTAACCGAAACTAGCATTATGAATTCAACACGTTACGAGCGAATCTGCGAAATGCTCGCCAGGCGTCAGCCTGATCTGACGGTCTGCATGGAGCAGGTCCATAAACCTCATAACGTCTCTGCTATCGTCCGCACCGCAGATGCCGTCGGCGTGCATGAAGTCCACGCCGTCTGGCCAGGCGCACGTATGCGTACCATGGCCTCCACCGCCGCAGGCAGCAACAGCTGGGTATCCGTGAAAACTCACCAGACTATTGGTGAAGCGGTCTCGCACCTGAAAGGGCGTGGCATGCAGGTACTGGCAACCAACCTCTCTGCTAAAGCCGTGGATTTCCGTGAGATCGACTACACCCGTCCGACCTGCATTTTAATGGGCCAGGAGAAAACGGGGATCACGCAGGAAGCACTGGATTTGGCTGACCGGGACATCATCATTCCGATGATCGGCATGGTCCAGTCACTCAACGTGTCGGTCGCCTCAGCGCTGATCCTGTATGAAGCGCAGCGCCAGCGTCAGAATGCCGGAATGTACGAGCGCAGCAACAGCATGCTGCCGGAAGAGGAGCAGCAGCGCCTGCTGTTTGAAGGTGGCTATCCGGTGCTGGCTCGCGTTGCGAAGCAGAAGAAATTGCCTTACCCCCACGTCAACGCGCAGGGCGAAATTGAAGCCGATGCCGAGTGGTGGTCCACCATGCAGTACGCAGGGTAAATCATGAAAGGCCGCCTGCTGGACGCCATACCGCTCAACAGCCTGACGGGCGTGGGCGCGGCTCAAAGCAGTAAACTGGCGAAGATTGGCCTGCACACCGTGCAGGATCTCCTGCTCCACCTCCCCCTGCGTTACGAAGACCGTACCCAGCTTTATAAAATTGGCGATCTGCTGCCCGCTATTTACGCCACCGTTGAAGGGGAAGTGCTGAACTGCAACATCACCTTTGGCGGACGCAGGATGATGACCTGCCAGATCAGCGACGGCACCGGCATTCTCACCATGCGCTTTTTCAACTTCAATGCGGCGATGAAAAACAGCCTTGCCACCGGACGACGCGTACTTGCGTACGGTGAAGCCAAACGGGGCAAATACGGCGCGGAGATGATCCACCCGGAATACCGCGTGCAGGGCGATCTCAGCTCACCTGAGCTACAGGAGACGCTCACGCCGGTCTATCCAACCACCGAAGGCATTAAGCAGGCCACGCTGCGCAAGCTCACCGACCAGGCGCTGGAGCTGCTCAATACCTGCGCCATTAACGAGCTGCTGCCGCCGGAGCTGGCGCAGGGCATGATGAGCCTGCCGGAGGCGTTGCGCACCCTGCACCGTCCACCGCCAACGCTTCAGCTCGTTGATTTAGAAAGCGGTAAACATCCCGCCCAACGGCGTCTTATCCTTGAGGAATTACTGGCTCACAACCTGAGCATGCTGGCCCTGCGCGCAGGTGCGCAGCGTTTCCACGCGCAGCCATTAAGCCCGCATGATGAGCTCAAAGATAAGCTGCTGGCCACACTGCCGTTTAAACCCACCGGCGCCCAGGCGCGGGTTACCGCCGAGATTGAACGCGATATGGCGCTGAATGTGCCGATGATGCGCCTGGTGCAGGGCGACGTGGGTTCCGGGAAAACGCTGGTTGCCGCATTGGCCGCTTTACGCGCTATCGCCCACGGCAAGCAGGTGGCGCTGATGGCGCCGACAGAACTGCTGGCCGAGCAGCACGCCAACAATTTCCGTAACTGGTTCGCCCCACTGGGGATCGAAGTGGGCTGGCTGGCTGGGAAGCAGAAGGGCAAAGCACGTCTTGCGCAGCAGGAAGCTATTGCCAGCGGGCAGGTGCAGATGATTGTCGGCACGCACGCCATTTTCCAGGAACAGGTGCAGTTTAACGGCCTGGCGCTGGTCATTATCGACGAACAGCACCGCTTTGGTGTTCATCAGCGTCTGGCGCTGTGGGAGAAAGGTCTGCAACAGGGCTTCCACCCGCATCAGCTGATCATGACCGCCACGCCGATTCCGCGCACCCTGGCGATGACGGCCTATGCCGATCTGGATACCTCCACCATCGACGAGTTGCCGCCGGGCCGAACGCCGGTGACCACGGTTGCCATACCGGACACGCGGCGCAGCGACATCATTGACCGCGTGCGCAACGCCTGTACGCAGGAAGGGCGTCAGGCGTACTGGGTCTGCACCCTGATTGAAGAGTCTGAGCTGCTGGAAGCGCAGGCTGCCGAAGCCACATGGGAAGAGTTAAAGCTCGCCCTGCCAGAGCTGAACGTCGGTCTGGTTCACGGGCGCATGAAGCCTGCCGAGAAGCAGGCGGTGATGCAGTCGTTCAAACAGGGCGAGCTGCACTTACTCGTTGCGACCACGGTTATCGAAGTGGGCGTGGATGTGCCGAACTCCAGCCTGATGATTATTGAGAACCCGGAGCGTCTGGGCCTGGCGCAGCTCCACCAGCTACGAGGCCGCGTGGGCCGTGGCGCGATCGCCTCTCACTGCGTGCTGCTCTACAAAGCCCCGCTGTCGAAAACCGCGCAGATGCGTTTGCAGGTATTACGCGACAGCAATGACGGCTTCGTCATTGCGCAAAAAGATCTGGAGATCCGCGGCCCGGGTGAACTGCTGGGCACGCGTCAGACGGGTAACGCCGAATTTAAAGTGGCGGATTTGCTGCGCGATCAGGCCATGATCCCCGAAGTACAACGCCTAGCGCGTCATATTCATGAACGCTACCCCGAACAGGCGGCAGCGTTAATTGAACGCTGGATGCCGGAAACCGAGCGGTATTCCAACGCCTGACGGTCAGCCAAACATTGGCAGCATCAGGTAGAGCTTAATGACCAGCGCGTTGACGATATCAATGAAGAATGCGCCCACCATCGGCACCACCAGAAACGCCATGTGCGACGGGCCGAACCGTTCGGTGATCGCCTGCATATTCGCGATGGCCGTTGGTGTCGCTCCCAGACCAAATCCACAGTGACCCGCAGCCAGTACCGCCGCATCATAGTTTTTGCCCATCATGCGCCAGGTAACAAAGATGGCATACAGCGCCATAAACACGGCCTGTACCGCCAGGATCGCCACCATCGGCAGCGCCAGCGAGGCCAGTTCCCACAGCTTGAGGCTCATCAGCGCCATCGCCAGGAACAGCGACAGGCTGACGTTCCCCAGCACGGACACCGCGCGTTCGAAGACGCGGTAGAAGCCCATCTGCGCCAGACCGTTGCTCAGGATCACCCCGATAAACAGCACGCAGACAAAGGTTGGCAGTTCGAAAGCCGTTCCCGCCAGCCATTGCGCAACGATTTTGCCCACGGTGAGGCAGATGGCAATCATGGCGATGGTTTCAATCATCACCAGCGAGGTGATGCTGCGACCAACGTCCGGTTTTTCGAACGCGGTCGGCACCATTTCATCGTCTGGTCTGCCTTCCGGCGTAGTGGAATGTTTCACCAGATAGCGCGCCACCGGGCCGCCAATCAGCCCGCCAAGCACCAGGCCAAAGGTCGCGCAGGCCATAGCCACTTCCGTTGCGTTTTCAAAGCCATAGCGTTCGATGAACAGCTTGCTCCACGCCGCGCCCGTTCCGTGGCCACCTGACAGGGTAATCGACCCCGCCAGCAGACCCATCAGCGGATCCAACCCCAGCAGCGACGCCATACCGATGCCGATGGCGTTTTGCATCAGCAGCAGGCCCACCACAACAATCAGAAACACGCCCAGCACCTTGCCGCCTGAACGCAGGCTTGCGAGGTTAGCGTTCAGGCCGATAGTGGCAAAGAAGGCCAGCATCAACGGATCTTTCAGGGACATATCAAAATCAATTTCCCAGCCCATGCTTTTTTTCAGTACCAGCAGGGCCAGCGCCACCAGCAATCCACCGGCGACAGGTTCAGGAATGGTGTACTTTTTCAGAAAGGAAACACTGTGTACCAGCTTGCGACCAAGCAGAAGAACCAGCGTTGCGGCAACAAGGGTCGACAACGTATCGAGATGAATCATAAAAGGCTCCTGTTATGCGCGTGTTCCATACACACGCGGCGTTATCCTGGGCCGGGTGATGCTCGTCATGAGCCGCCGGCGCGAAAAGTGTAATTTTTTTTTCCTGTTCGTTGTAGAAAACCTGCTCACACCGGCAGATTTTCTCTCTTTTTTTTGCTGGCAATCGTTTGCTTTTACCAGGTGGTCAGCTAAAATGCCCGCTTTTCCACCGTGGGATTGCCGCCGATGTCTGTTAACACTCTGGAGTCTGCTGATGCGCAACCGATTGCGCAGAAGCAAAACAGTGAACTGATTTACCGCCTTGAAGATCGTCCCCCGCTACCTCAAACCCTGTTTGCCGCCTGCCAGCATCTGCTGGCGATGTTCGTTGCGGTCATCACGCCGGCTCTGCTGATTTGTCAGGCGCTGGGGTTACCGGCGCAGGATACGCAACACATCATCAGTATGTCTCTGTTCGCTTCCGGTGTAGCCTCCATCATTCAAATTAAAGCCTGGGGTCCGGTGGGTTCGGGGTTGCTGTCGATTCAGGGCACCAGCTTTAACTTTGTGGCGCCGCTGATCATGGGCGGTACGGCACTGAAAACCGGCGGCGCAGATGTCCCGACGATGATGGCGGCGCTATTCGGCACCCTGATGCTGGCAAGCTGCACAGAGATGATCATCTCCCGCGTTCTGCACCTTGCGCGCCGGGTGATCACCCCGCTGGTCTCCGGCGTGGTGGTGATGATTATCGGCCTGTCGCTGATTCAGGTGGGTCTGACCTCCATCGGGGGCGGCTACGCGGCAATGAGCGACCATACCTTCGGCGCGCCGAAAAACCTGCTGCTGGCAGGCGTGGTGCTGGCGATCATTATTCTGCTTAACCGCCAGCGTAACCCGTACCTGCGCGTGGCTTCGCTGGTGATCGCCATGGCGGCCGGTTACCTGCTGGCGTGGGCGCTGGGCATGCTGCCGGAAAACACCACCCCAACCAACAGCGCGTTGATTACCGTGCCAACGCCGCTCTACTACGGCCTGGGCATTGACTGGAGTCTTCTCCTGCCGCTGATGCTGGTCTTTATGATCACCTCGCTGGAAACCATTGGCGATATCACTGCCACCTCCGACGTGTCCGAGCAGCCGGTCTCCGGCCCGCTGTACATGAAACGTCTGAAAGGCGGCGTGCTGGCGAACGGACTGAACTCGTTTGTCTCGGCGGTGTTCAACACATTCCCGAACTCCTGCTTCGGCCAGAACAATGGCGTGATCCAGCTGACCGGGGTTGCCAGCCGCTACGTGGGCTTCGTGGTGGCGCTGATGCTGGTGGTCCTCGGCCTGTTCCCGGCGGTGAGCGGGTTTGTGCAGCACATTCCCGAGCCGGTCCTGGGCGGCGCGACGCTGGTCATGTTCGGTACCATCGCGGCCTCCGGTGTGCGTATCGTCTCCCGCGAGCCGCTGAACCGCCGCGCAATCATGATTATTGCGCTGTCTCTCGCCGTAGGACTTGGCGTCTCCCAGCAGCCGTTGATTTTGCAGTTTGCCCCGGACTGGGTGAAAAACCTGCTCTCTTCCGGCATCGCTGCGGGCGGTATTACCGCTATCGTGCTGAATCTCATTTTCCCGCCTGAAAAGAACTGATCCCCACACGGCAGGCTGTCAATGCCTGCCGTGACATCTCTTTACACCATTCCCGCCTTGAGCATTGCGCATAAATCGTGCATAACACCCTTATGTGCGTTTCGCGGGAAGGAAGACCATGAAATTTATTGGAAAGCTGCTTATCTATCTTCTGGTAGCCCTGCTCATTGTAGTGCTCGCCTTTTATTTTCTGCTCCAGACCCGCTGGGGCGCATCGCAGGTCAGTAGCTGGATCACGGTGAATACCGATTACGAGCTCAACTTTGACCTGATGGATCACCGCTTTTCATCCCCTTCTCACATTCTTCTGGAAAACGTTACCTTCGGACGAGATGGCAAACCGGCCACGCTGGTCGCTAAAAAAGTGGATATTGGCTTAAGCAGCCGCCAGATCACCGACCCGCTGCATATGGACGCCATCACCCTGTTCGATGGCACGCTGAATTTATCTCCACAGACGGCGCCGCTGCCGTTCCAGGCCGATCGTCTGCAACTGAATAACATGGCCTTTAACAGCCCGAATACGGAGTGGGATCTCAGTGCGCAAAAGGTGACCGGTGGCGTCAGCCCGTGGCAGCCCGAGGCGGGGAACGTACTGGGGAAAAATGCGCAAATCCAGATGAGCGCCGGGTCGCTCACGCTCAACGGCATACCGGCCAATAACGTGCTGATTCAGGGACAACTCAACGGCAAAGAGGTGGTGCTGAATACCATCGGTGCCGATATGGCGCGCGGCTCGCTTACGGGGTCGGCTCAGCGTAATGCCGACGGTGGCTGGGTTATCGACACCCTGCGTCTGAATGAGATCCGCCTGCAAAGCGACAAATCGCTGCTGGATTTCTTCGCCCCTCTCTCCACCCTGCCTTCGTTACAGATTGGGCGGCTGGAAGTGACCGATGCCCGTCTACAGGGGCCAGACTGGGCGGTTACCGACCTTGATCTTAGCCTGCGTAACCTCACCCTGAGTAAAGGGGACTGGCAAAGCCAGGAGGGACGGTTATCCATGAACGCCAGCGAATTTATCTACGGCTCGCTGCATCTTTTTGACCCTATCCTGAACGCGGAATTCTCCCCGCAGGGCATTGCGCTGCGTCAGTTCACTTCCCGCTGGGAAGGGGGCATGGTGCGCACCTCCGGCAACTGGCTGCGCGACGGGAACGCGCTGGTGCTGGACGACGTTGCCATTGCCGGGCTGGAATATACGCTTCCGGAAAACTGGAAAACGCTGTGGATGGATCCGCTTCCGGCATGGCTGAACAGCGTGACGCTGAAAAAATTCGGCCTGAGCCGCAACCTGGTGATCGACATCGATCCGGCGTTCCCATGGCAGATCACCTCCCTCGACGGTTATGGCGCTAATCTGCGTCTGGCGCAAGACCACAAGTGGGGCGTGTGGGGCGGTAACGCAACCCTGAACGGGGCGGCAGCAACCTTTAACCGCGTCGACGTGCGACGCCCGTCGCTGGCGCTGAATGCCAACGCCGCAACGGTAAACATTACCGACCTGAGCGCCTTTACCGAGAAAGGGATCCTGGAAGCGACCGCCACCGTGTCACAGCTGCCACAGCGACAAACCACCGTGAGCCTGAACGGGCGCGGTGTACCGCTCAACGTCTTGCAGCAGTGGGGCTGGCCAGCGCTGCCGATTGCGGGCGACGGCAATATTCAGCTTACCGCCAGCGGCAGCGTGCAGGCGAATGCGCCGCTGAAGCCGACGGTGAACGGGAAGCTGAGCGCGGTAAATATGGATAAACAGCAGGTGCAGCAGACGATGACCGGCGGGATGGTGTCGGCGGTGGCTCCGGCACAGTAAAAAGCCGGGTGGCGGCTTCGCCTTACCCGGCCTACGAGGTTTTGGTTCCCTCTCCCCGTGGGTGAGGGCATCAGACCGCATAATTACCGTAGGCCCGGTAAGCGAAGCGCCACCGGGCATTTTTCCAGCTCAGAGGTGGATCACCACCTCATCCCTCTCGGCTTTCACCACCACACCCCACTCGCTGCCCGCATGTGAACCGCCTTTCACGCCGCCAACCTTTTGCACGTTGCGCAAGCACACCGACCAGTTTTGCGCATCTCCCGCGCCGGTAAAGGTCACGACGTCGCCCTGACGTGACGCCTTCAGCGTAAACACCACAGAACCGTCCGCCGCAGGCACTTCGCTAACCGCCGTTGCGCCATCGCTCAGGTTGAAGAGCTGGAAGGCTGTCCCCTCGTGCCACGCATAGTCCGGCTTCTGGTTATTATTGCCGAGCGCCAGCAGCGTGTTGTCGCGCACATAGACCGGCAGGCTCTGGAAATCGTGCTGCTGCTTATGCCAGCGGCTGCCCTCGATTACATCGTTGTGCCACAGGTGCGTCCAGCGCCCTTCCGGCAGCCAGAACTGCACGTCGCCCGCCTCGGAGAACACCGGCGCCACCATCATTGAATCCCCCAGCATGTACTGGCGGTCGAGGTAATCGCACGCCGGGTCGTCCGGGAACTCCAGCATCATCGCCCGCAGCATCGGCGTGCCGAACTCGCGGGCCAGCGCAGCCTGACGATACAGGTACGGCATCAGCTGGCATTTCAGCTGGGTGAAGTGGCGCACCACGTCGCAGGACTCATCATCGTACGCCCACGGCACGCGGTAGGATTTGCTGCCGTGCAGGCGGCTGTGGCTGGAGAACAGCCCGAAAGCGCACCAGCGCTTATAGACGTGCGCCGGAGCGGTGTTTTCAAACCCGCCGATATCGTGGCTCCAGAATCCGAAGCCGGACAGGCCAATAGACAGCCCGCCGCGCAGGCTTTCCGCCATCGATTCATAGTTGGCGTAGCAGTCGCCGCCCCAGTGCACCGGGAACTGTTGCGCTCCCACGGAGGCAGAACGGGCAAACAACACCGCCTCTTCTTCTCCCACCGTCTCTTTCAGCACGTTCCACACCAGTTCGTTGTAGATGTAGGCGTAATGGTTGTGCATCTTCTGCGGATCGGAACCGTCAAACCACTGGACGTCCGTCGGGATACGCTCGCCGAAGTCGGTCTTGAAGCAGTCGACGCCGATCTCCACCAGGCCTTTCAGCTTGTCGGCGTACCACCGGCACGCGTCCGGGTTGGTGAAGTCGTAGATCGCCAGCCCCGGCTGCCATTTGTCCCACTGCCACAGGGAGCCGTCCGGGCGCTTAAGCAGGTAGCCCTTCTCTTTCAGCTCACGGAAGATCGGCGATTTCTGGCCGATGTACGGGTTGATCCACACGCAGACCTTCAGCCCTTTCTCTTTCAGGCGGCGGATCATGCCTTCCGGATCCGGGAAGGTCACCGGGTCCCACTCGAAGTCGCACCACTGGAAGGCTTTCATCCAGAAGCAGTCGAAGTGGAACACGTGCAGCGGCAGGTCGCGCTCGGCCATGCCGTCGATAAAGCTGTTGACCGTCGCTTCGTCGTAGTTAGTGGTGAAGGAGGTGGTCAGCCACAGGCCGAACGACCACGCCGGCGGCAGCGCCGGACGCCCGGTGAACTGCGTATAGCGGTTTAATACCTCTTTTGGCGTCGGGCCGTCGATCACGAAGTACTCCAGATACTCCCCTTCCACGCTGAACTGCACTTTGGACACTTTCTCGGAGCCGACTTCAAACGAGACGTTTTCCGGATGATTCACCAGCACGCCGTAGCCGCGGTTGGTCAGGTAGAACGGGATATTTTTGTAGGACTGCTCGGTGCTGGTGCCCCCGTCGCGATTCCAGGTTTCGACCGTCTGACCGTTGCGCACCAGGGCGGTAAAGCGCTCGCCCAGACCGTAGACCGTTTCCCCCACGCCCAGATCCAGACGTTCAAACACATAGTTGCGATCGGTGTTGGTATCCTGCACGTAGCCGTTGTTTTTCAGCTGGCTGCCGGTAATGCGCTGGCCGTTGCGCAGGAAATCCAGCGCCCAGAACTCGCCTTTGGTGACGCGCACGCTGGCGCTGCCGCTTTTCAGCTCGGCAAATTCGGCGTTGTTTTCAATCTCTACCTTCACGTCTTTCAGAACGTTCAGCGGATAGTGCGGGCCGTTGTTCAGCGCGCCCTGGAAGTGCTCAATGCGCACCCCGACAATCCCTTCCTGCGGAGCAAACAGGCGCACCGTGAACATCAACGTGTCGAGCTGCCAGGTGCGTTCGCGCACGTCACGCGGGGCCACATACACCACCAGGTCATTGCCCTGCTGCTCCACGTCGAACACCTGTACCGGATACGTCACGTTAAGGCCCGGTTGGATAAGCCAGTTTCCATCACTGATTTTCATGCTTACGTCCTCTTAGTTCTGCAATTCTTTGCTGACCGGCAGGTTTTCAAACTCCTGCTGATTGCGGCGCGCACCTTGCGCCAGCTCGCGCAGGATTTTGGTCAGGAAGGGGGTTTTCAGCGTGTAGTAGCGCCTGGCGATGATGGCGCTTAGCACGTAGCAGATCGCCGGAGCCAGCGTAAACAGACCGATAATGATGCTGATGGTCGCGCTGTTCTGGGTTTTGGCTGCCGCGTCGTAGCCGCCGCCTGCCAGCATCCATCCGATCATCGCCCCGCCCAGCGCCAGGCCGAGTTTCAGCACGAACAGCGTGCCCGCAAAGCTGATGCCGGTCAGACGTTTGCCGTTGGTCCATTCGCCGTAGTCGACGGTATCGGACATCATTACCCACTGAATCGGCGTCACCAGCTGGTGCAGCACGCCGATAACGAAGATGAAGCCGAACATCAGCACGGTGGCATGCATCGGCACGAAGAACATCGCCACGCTGACCACCGCCAGCGCGGCGTTGGTCCACCAGAAGATGCTGACCTTACACTTCCAGTCGGTGAGCGGTTTCGCCAGCGCGGAGCCAATCAGGTTGCCGACGCAGTAGGTGGTGAGGAACGCGACGAACACTTCCGGCGAGCCCATGATCCAGGTGCAGTAATACATCATCGCGCCGCCGCGCACGCAGACGGCGAGAATGTTGAGGATGGTCAGCACGCCGACGATGCGCCACTGGTCGTTTTGCCAGATATCACGCAGATCTTCACGCATGGAGGTAGTACTCGGTGGCACCTGGATGCGCTCTTTGGTGGTGAAGAAGCAGAACGCCAGCATCAGGAACGCGACCACCGACAGCACGGCGATCCCGCCCTGGAAGCCGAAGGCTTTGTCATCCCCGCCAATAAGGTTCACCAGCGGCATCATCAGCACCGTGGAGAGCATGCCGCCCGCCGTCGCCAGCACAAAGCGCCAGGACTGAAGGGAGATACGCTGCGTCGGGTCGTTGGTGATCACGCCGCCCAGCGCGCAGTACGGGATATTGACCACGGTATAGAGCAGGGTCAGCAGCGTATAGGTGATAGCGGCGTAAACCATTTTGCCGTTGAGGCTGAGGTCCGGCGTGGTGTAGGCCAGCACGCAGACGATGCCGAACGGAATGGCGCCGAACAAAATCCACGGGCGGAACTTGCCCCAGCGGCTGCGGGTGCGGTCGGCAATCAGCCCCATGCACGGGTCGGAGATCGCATCCAGCGCGCGGGCCAGCAGGAACATGGTGCCGACAAACCCGGCGGGAATACCAAAAATATCGGTGTAGAAAAACATCATGTAAAGCATGACGTTATCAAAAATGATATGGCTGGCGGCGTCTCCCATGCCGTAGCCAATCTTCTCTTTTACTGACAATACTTCGCTCATATTTTTATCCTTCACGCTGTAGGGGGCGCTGAGACCGGTTGCATTGGTTTTAAACCATTGTTTCAGGAGCGGGTATTGCGTTTTCTGGTTAAGAGATTACGTTTCTTGTTTTTTGTGATCGGGATAAAAGTTGATGAGCACGAAATGCTAACCTGAGGATTTTCTTAAGAATTAGCTGAAACAGGGGGATTCAGGTCAAAAGAGAGGTGAAAAAAGTGGTGTGGGGTATGTGGTAAATGCCTGAAAGTAGCTATAATGCGCCCCGCCTCCATGTAGCAATGCAGGCGCGGAAGATCGTCATCTCCGGTGAGGTGGCTGGACTTCAAATCCAGTTGGGGACGCCAGCGTTCCCGGGCAGGTTCGACTCCTGTGATCTTCCGCCAATTAGCTTCTACTGAACTCCACTGTCTCAAGTAAATCCCCTATAATACCCGCAATTAAAGCTGATTATGTTCTCCCGAGGTCTACTGTCTCTACCAGAATCAAGTGCATTCTGGGGGCATAATGGGGGGCATGATTTATAGCCCTATTTTGAGATGCCCCCAATGAAGCTAACAGTCAGACAAATTGATACAGCCAAACCCAAAGAGAAGCCGTATAAGCTATCTGATGGTGGCGGCCTCTACCTTGAAGTAACTACCAACGGCTCACGTTACTGGCGTTTAAAGTATCGCTACGCAGGTAAAGAAAAGCGTCTTGCTTTCGGCGTTTATCCCGAGATTTCTCTCGCTCAAGCACGCGAAAAGCGTGATGCTGCGAAAAAGCTGCTGTCTGCCGGAAGCGATCCCGGTGAAGTAAAGAAAGCAGAGAAAATTGCCCAAAAGCTTAACTATGAAAATACCTTCGAAGCTATTGCCCGTGAATGGCATCAGTTGAGAGCGGATCGTTGGTCATTACGCTATCGCGATGAAATTATTGATACCTTTGAAAAGGATATTTTCCCCTACATCGGTAAGCGCCCTATAGCTGAAATTAAGCCCATGGAATTGCTGGAAACCCTTCGTCGTATGGAAAAGCGTGGTGCATTAGAAAAGATGCGCAAAGTCAGACAGCGCTGCGGTGAAGTATTCCGTCATGCGATTGTGACCGGACGCGCTGAATACAATCCAGCACCCGATCTCGCCACAGCCCTCGCAACACCAAAGAAAACACATTTTCCATTCCTGACAGCCGAAGAACTCCCTCACTTTCTTAGGGATCTTGCCGGTTACACCGGTAGCGTTATTACCAAGACTGCGACTCAAATCATCATGCTTACAGGGGTACGAACTCAGGAATTACGTTTTGCCCGCTGGGAGGATATCAATTTTGAAAAGCGGCTTTGGGAGATCCCTGCTGAAGTGATGAAGATGAAACGACCACACATCGTTCCAATGTCGGATCAGGTTGTCGAGCTCTTTGAGTCACTTAAACCTATTACCGGGCTATACCCACTGGTATTCGTCGGACGTAACGATCGAACGAAGCCGATCTCAAAGGAAAGCGTTAATCAGGTTATTGAGTTATTGGGATATAAAGGAAGGCTGACAGGACATGGTTTCCGCCACACGATGAGTACCATCCTCCATGAAGAAGGTTTTAACTCAGCGTGGATAGAAACGCAGCTAGCACATGTGGATAAGAACGCGATACGTGGGACTTACAACCATGCGCAGTATTTGGAGGGGCGGAGAGAAATGATGCAGAAGTATGCAGATTATGTAGAAAGTTTAGTCTCTCGAGGTGTGTGAAAATTCAGCAGTATAAAGATTCTCACCCCCTATTAGCATTCTTATAATAGAGATTGAGAATCTTTTTTTTCCCTCTCGCTTAAAAGCTAAATACTTTATATTTAACTTACCCGAGCCCTGGAGCGCTCCTGCTCACGAATTCGTGCCTCAATTTCGGCATAAAGATTAGCTTCAGCATTTTCTCTGTCCGTTGCAGTAACAACTAATGCATAAGGTTCATGTTGGCTATTAAGTGGGGTGCCCCACTCACGATCATTTCTAGTTACAACCACAAACCACTTTTCATCTGGAGACCTTTGCTTAAAAGTCCAACTAGAGGATTGTACTGTACCATGATCACGTTGTTGTGCAGTAATAGAACGATTGCTTACCGCATCGTCATTCCTAGAATCAGTACCATCTTGTATATCATGATTAAAGTATTGCTGAACATCTTGCAACGAAGAACCTTTAACAAGCCTGTAAGATATTTGTGTTGCTGTATAATCTAATCGCGTTGTCCTGACTGCTGGTGAATACGCTAAAGTAATGTGCAGTTCTCTTACTGCTCGCTGAGTTCTTAAAAAAGATGTAGGTAATGGAAGCTCAAAGAATTGATGAGTGTCATCAGAGATTTGCTCTTCACACATCATAACAACTACTTCCTCGGACGAGCGATATAAACCATCTTCCTCAACAACTCCATATCCAACGACATCTCGAATAACACTACGATTTCGGGTTGAAGGTTCAGATTTATAATGTTCTGTAACCTCTTCTGAGAATGTATTCTCCATCTGCGGTGTCAGCGCAGCGTGATTGACAAGCATAGCTCGCAACATATTGGCAGACATATCTGGATATTCATTGAGTAAACGTGCAGCGAGGTGCGTGATATAAGGTGCAGAAAAACTAGTTCCACTTTGTTCAGAGAAAAGTGTACTTCCTTGGAATTGATGGTGGCAGCTTAGCACACCAAGTCCTCTGGCATGTTGTCGCCATTGACCTCCAGCATTACGCATAGGTGCCGCAAAGTTTCCACCGTGCGCAACTATTTCTGGTTTAAATGCACCTTTCACAGAAGGTCCATGCCGCGTGAATGGTGAAGGTTGATATTCACCTGCAGGGCTTAAATGGCTAATTTCATCAGCACGACGTTGAGCGTCAAATGTTGCATTATGCCTTGCATAACTTCCTGCCGTTAGAACATTGAGTGCGGGCGCTGGATCAATAATAACTGAGCTATCGTGGATTAAATAGCTGGGATACTCTGCCCGCCAACTTTCTACTGGAACATCAGGGTCACTGCTACCATTAAAATTACCTGCGGAAACTACGAAAAGAATATTGTGACGCCTCGCCAGCACATCAAGCACATAAGCAATACCTCGGATGTGCTTTCCATCGTAAGGCGCATTTGCATTGCCAAGTGATAAGTTAAAAATACGACATCCTAGACCAACGAAATATTCTACTGCTTCGGTCAAAGTTGTTTCAATCGTAGCAGTATCAAATTCCCCTTGGGCATTAAGAATTTTGCCGTTATATAACCACATTGACGGTTGCCAGAAATTGCTAGCATCGCAAGCCTCAACATCACCATATAGGGCAATACCTGCAACAGCAGTACCATGTCCAAAATGGTCAGATTCATCTTCATTATCCACGAAGCAGGCACTCTCAGCTATTGCACTACGCAATAATGGATGTGCGGTATTAATTCCACTATCAAGGATGCAAACTTTTACGGCATTAGGTAATGGAGATGGGATATATTCGGGGATAAAATTGATATCTTTGTTCAGTTTCTCATACGAGATTCCACTGACAGGAAGACGGTCCACCATTCGAACATCACGGTGCTCAAGCAGTTTTTCAGCTTGCTCTAAATTTACTCTTACCCGGTACATCAGCAAACTATCAAGATTAATTCTATCCAAGCGATGAATCATATTTTCGCGGAGCCAGTTTTCAAATTCTCCGCAGATCCGAGCTCGAGAAGGATGTTGTGTCGTTTCTACCGGCCACAGCTCAACATCTAGACCGAAGGAATCTGAATCAGGAAACCCATACTGTTTCACTGACCAGCTTTTGCGATCCTCATTAGTCCAAACATCAACGCTATCCAATGCGGTTAAAATTTGCTGGTAGGTTATATGAGCGTGACCAAGCTGTGAAAGGTGTTCCTCAAAAAGAGCGATTCCTCGTTCATCAGCAAAGGCAATACATATTGTTTTATCTTCTTGACTGACGAACTCTATTCCATGCCTATCCATATGAGCAATATCTAACATCCCGGTATACTGTAACTTCAGCATATACCGACCATCATTATCCTTTCCTGGAATTTGTGGATTAGCTAATTGTGTAATACTTCGTAATTGCTCAGACAAAATGCGTCCATGTAAGCGCAAGTCAGCACGCTGTGTTCTCGGAATTTTGAACTGGCGTGTGCGTCTAGGGTTCTGAAGAGATTCTTTAGCAATACTAAGATGTTGATATTGTTCCGTCATTTATTATCCCTGACGAGTTTTGTTTATATTTTCCCGTAAAAGTGCATTCTTAAGATCTTTGAGAGTCAAAAACTCTTGGCTACGTAAAATCATTCTCTTGATTGCACGTCTTACAATCCGTTCTAAATCAGCACCACTTTTTCCAATGAATAGTGAGAGAACCTCATCGTCTTCAAGCTCAAACTGGCGGCGAATACCACGAAGTTTGAGTTTCATCAATTCTGACAACTGATGTTTATCGGGTAGTGGAAACTCAATAGCATCGTCAAAACGCCTCCAAATAGCACTATCCAGGATATGTTCATGGTTTGTTGCTGCAAGAATTAAGCTTTTTCCTTGGTATGCATCCATCATTTGTAAAACAGCATTTACAACTCGTCTTAACTCACCATGATCCCCACTATCCCCACGTTCTTTACCTATAGCATCAAACTCATCGAAGAGTACAACCATTGGGTATTGAGAGATAAAATCAAATATTTGGCGTAGGTTAGCAGCAGTTTCACCAAGATATGAAGAAACCAGAGTATCAAGCCTGACGATGGCCAACGGCATATCCAATTCACAAGCCACTACTTCTGCAGCAAGAGTTTTACCGCACCCAGGAGGACCAAAAAAAATAACTTTACTGATAGCTTTCATTCCGTAAGTGCGTAACACATCAGCCCTACGATTTTCTTCAAGTATCTCTTCGACAGCATCTGAACTTGATTCAGGTAGTACGATTTCATCTAAAGAACGACTTGGCTGTCTAATATCTAGCAAGGGCAAGCCTCGCTCTTTGTCCACTGGCACTGGAGGTGCAGCGGGCACTCGAGAGGTTTGTATCGCATGATCACCATAAAGAATATGTTCAAGGTCATTGGCAAGAAGATGATGTTGTTTTTGTCGTTCTTCTTCAATGATCACTTCCGAAACACGACGGAAGGCCGCGACATCACCTGTCGCTCCAGCTTTTATAAGCTGTCTTAGAACCTTACCGTTAGCCATCTTTTTCCCCTGAGCATACCCATACAAATAAAACCTTTAGTTCAGTTTAGCATCGGCGTAACGCCATAAGAAGTTCGTTCTATCAACATTTCTTGAATCCCTGAAGATTTTATTTGCATATCAGAATGGGGGTTACATCCTTTAGGGAATTTTATAAAAATATGAATATCAATAAGTTAAGCAACTTACTGATATCATGATAAAAAAATCCCACAACAAAAGTTATATATGATTTTTCGAATATATTGTTGCGATCTTAGACCTACAGAGTATCCTGTTATTAAACTAACCGGAGGACAGATGCTACTAACATCCTTACAACTCTTCAAAAATCTCTCCGATGAAACCCGCCTGGGCATCGTGCTGCTGCTCAGGGAGATGGGAGAGCTGTGCGTGTGCGATCTTTGCACGGCGTTGGAGCAGTCGCAGCCCAAGATCTCCCGTCATCTTGCAATGCTCCGGGAAAGTGGTCTATTGCTGGACCGTAAACAGGGCAAGTGGGTTCACTACCGCTTATCCCCGCATATTCCTTCCTGGGCCGCTCAGGTGATTGAGCAGGCCTGGTTAAGCCAACAGGACGACGTACAGGCCATCGCCCGTAAGCTGGCATCGGCAAACTGCTCTGGTAGCGGTAAGGCTGTTTGCATCTAAAAAATTTGCCTGAACATATATGATTTTACGAATGTGAGGTATTTAGAATGAAGACGTTAACGGTGTTTGACCCGGCAATGTGCTGCAGTACCGGCGTATGTGGCTCAGATGTCGATCAGGTTCTGGTTGATTTTTCTGCTGATGTGCAGTGGCTGAAAGGACGTGGCGTACAGGTTGAGCGTTACAACCTGGCGCAGCAGCCCATGAGCTTTGTTCAGAATGAGAAAGCGAAAGCATTCCTCGAAGTATCTGGAGCAGAAGGGCTTCCGCTACTGCTGTTGGACGGTGAAACTGTGATGGCAGGGCGATACCCAAAACGTGCTGAGCTGGCTCGCTGGTTCGGTATTACGCTGGAGAAGGTAGGGTTAGCTCCCACCAGCTGCTGTGGTGGTAATACTTCCTGTTGCTGAATATGTCAGGAGGACATATGAAATTCTTACAGAATATCCCGCCTTACCTGTTTTTTACTGGCAAGGGAGGCGTAGGAAAAACTTCCATTTCCTGCGCGACGGCTATCCGCCTTGCCGAACAGGGCAAGCAGGTTTTGCTGGTCAGTACCGATCCTGCCTCGAATGTCGGCCAGGTATTCGACCAAGCTATCGGTAACAACATTCGCCCTGTGACAGCAGTTCCTGGGCTTTCTGCTCTGGAGATTGACCCGCAGGAAGCCGCCCAGCAATACCGCGCCAGAATTGTTGATCCTATCAAAGGTCTTCTGCCAGATGACGTTGTTAACAGTATCAGCGAGCAGCTTTCAGGAGCCTGTACCACTGAGATTGCGGCGTTTGACGAGTTCACCGGCTTATTGACAGACGCTACCCTGCTGACCCGCTTCGATCACATCATTTTTGATACAGCGCCGACGGGCCACACGATTCGCCTTCTCCAGCTTCCCGGTGCCTGGAGTAGCTTCATTGAAAGTAATCCAGATGGTGCTTCCTGTCTTGGCCCAATGGCCGGGCTGGAAAAGCAGCGTGAGCAGTATGCTCATGCAGTAGAGGCGTTATCCGATCCTGAACGTACCCGCCTGGTTCTGGTTGCACGACTGCAAAAATCGACGCTGCAGGAAGTCGCCCGCACCCATGAAGAACTGGCTGCAATTGGCCTGAAAAACCAATACCTGGTGATTAATGGTGTGCTGCCTAAAGCCGAAGCTGAACATGACGCCCTGGCCGCTGCGATATGGCAACGTGAGCAGGAGGCACTGGCAAATCTTCCTGCCGGTTTATCTGAGCTACCGACAGATACCCTATTACTACAGCCAGTCAATATGGTTGGTGTGTCCGCATTGAAGGGACTGCTGGATATCCATTCTGAGGCGTTACCGCTCCCGGCAACGAACGCTCTGTACATGCCTGAAAACTTATCGCTCTCTGGCCTGGTCGAGGATATCGCTCGCAGTGAACACGGCCTGATTATGCTGATGGGCAAAGGTGGCGTAGGGAAAACCACGATGGCTGCGGCTATAGCCGTCAGGCTGGCAGACATGGGATTTGACGTGCATCTCACGACCTCTGATCCTGCTGCGCACCTGAGTACAACGCTGAACGGCAACCTCAAAAACCTGCAGGTCAGCCGCATCAACCCTCGCGATGAAACCGAACGCTATCGTCAGCATGTTCTTGAGACGAAGGGAAGAGATCTGGACGAAGCAGGGAAACGGCTACTGGAAGAGGATTTACGCTCTCCCTGTACAGAAGAAATTGCCGTGTTTCAGGCCTTTTCCAGGGTGATTCGTGAAGCGGGTAAACGGTTTGTTGTCATGGATACCGCCCCTACGGGACATACGCTATTGCTGCTGGATGCGACCGGGGCTTACCACCGAGAGATTGCCAAAAAAATGGGTAGTAAAGGTCATTTTACTACCCCAATGATGCAACTTCAGGATCCGGATAGAACCAAAGTTCTGCTTGTTACGCTTCCTGAAACCACACCAGTGCTGGAAGCGGCAAACCTGCAGGCTGACCTTGAAAGAGCGGAGATTCATCCGTGGGGCTGGATTATCAATAACAGCCTTTCCATTGCGGATACGCGTTCTCCGTTGCTTTGCCAGCGTGCTCATCAGGAACTGCCTCAGATTGAGGCTGTTAAGAATCAGCATGCTGACCGTATAGCGCTTGTTCCGGTGCTGGCGTCAGAGCCCACCGGTATTGAAAAGCTCAGAGAGTTGATGAGTTAATTTTTTGGCATATACAGGGCGACAAAGTCGCCCTGTCAGGAGGTTTTATGTTACTGGCAGGCGCTATTTTTGTCCTGACCATTGTTTTGGTTATCTGGCAACCAAAGGGATTAGGGATCGGCTGGAGTGCAATGCTGGGCGCGGGACTGGCTCTGATATCTGGCGTTGTGCATGTGGGCGATATTCCGGTGGTGTGGAATATCGTCTGGAACGCGACGGCGACCTTTATTGCCGTGATTATTATCAGCCTGCTGCTTGATGAATCAGGCTTTTTCGAATGGGCGGCATTGCATGTTTCTCGCTGGGGTAACGGTCGTGGCCGTTTGCTCTTTACGTATATCGTTCTGCTAGGTGCAGCGGTAGCGGCACTGTTTGCCAACGATGGTGCGGCACTTATTCTGACGCCGATAGTCATCGCCATGCTACTGGCATTAGGGTTCAGCAAAGGCACGACACTGGCATTCGTCATGGCTGCTGGGTTTATTGCCGATACAGCCAGCCTGCCGCTTATCGTATCCAACCTGGTAAACATCGTTTCTGCAGACTTCTTTGGACTGGGCTTCACCGAGTATGCGTCGGTAATGGTGCCGGTTGATATTGCAGCCATTGTTGCCACGCTGGTTATGCTACATCTGTTCTTCCGCAATGATATTCCACCGACTTACGACCTGGCTCTCCTGAAAGCACCGGCAAAGGCGATTAAAGATCTGGCAACCTTCAGAACTGGCTGGATAGTGTTGATCCTTCTTCTGGTTGGCTTTTTCATCCTTGAGCCGTCGGGTATCCCGGTCAGCGCGATTGCTGCTGTAGGCGCTGTCATTCTATTTGCGGTGGCGAAACGAGGCCATGCCATTAACACCGGTAAAGTGCTGCGCGGTGCGCCATGGCAGATCGTCATCTTCTCATTGGGGATGTATCTGGTGGTCTACGGTCTGCGCAACGCCGGGCTGACCGAATACCTTTCAGGTGTGCTGAACGTACTGGCGGATAAAGGACTCTGGGCTGCGACGCTGGGTACTGGCTTCCTGACGGCTTTCCTGTCTTCCATCATGAACAACATGCCTACCGTGCTGGTTGGCGCTCTTTCTATCGATGGAAGCACCGCAACAGGCGTTATCAAAGAAGCGATGATCTACGCCAACGTGATTGGCTGCGATCTGGGCCCGAAAATTACACCTATTGGTAGCCTGGCAACGCTGCTCTGGCTGCATGTACTTTCACAGAAGAATATGACCATCACCTGGGGATACTATTTCCGCACAGGGATCGTCATGACTCTGCCTGTGCTGTTTGTAACGCTGGCCGCGCTGGCGCTACGTCTCTCTTTCACTTTGTAATGAGATACTGATATGAGCAACATCACCATCTATCACAACCCGGCCTGCGGCACGTCGCGTAATACGCTGGAGATGATCCGCAACAGCGGTAATGAACCGACCGTAATTCTTTACCTTGAGACTCCACCTTCACGCGATGAGTTGGTCAAACTTATCGCAGATATGGGGATTACAGTACGGGCGCTGCTGCGTAAAAATGTCGAGCCTTATGAAGAACTGGGGCTTGCCGAAGATAAGTTTACTGACGATCAGTTAATCGATTTTATGCTTCAGCATCCGATCCTGATTAACCGCCCGATTGTGGTGACACCGTTGGGAACGCGCCTTTGCCGCCCTTCCGAAGTGGTACTGGATATTCTTCCGGATGCGCAAAAAGGCGCATTTGCTAAGGAAGACGGCGAGAAAGTCGTTGATGAAACAGGTAAGCGATTGAAATAAACATAAAGGGGGCAGACGCCCCCTTATTCTTGCCTCAAGGCATAAGACCTGAACCTTCTGGCAGAGTACTATTCCCTTCACCAAGTTTCATTTGCAGCAAAACCGTGTCAAGCCAGCGGCCATGTTTGAAACCAATGTCCTTTAATGTGCCTATTTCAGTAAATCCTGCGCGGATATGCAGCGCAACAGAAGCAACGTTAGCGCTGTCACCCACAACAGCAATCATCTGACGATATCCCTGAGATTCGGCCCATTTTAATGCATGATCGAGCAGTGCTTTTCCGACGCCCTGGCGCTGATAAGCCGGATCAATATATATCGAATTTTCAACCGTGAACCGATAAGCATGGCGTTCGCGGTAACGGGAAATATAACAGTAGCCAATGATCGTATCGCCCTGCAGGGCGACATACCATGGGAATCCCCGAGACTGAATGCTCCTCAGTCGGTTAAGCATTTCCTGCATATCCGGAGGTTCGGTTTCGAAGCTACCTGTACCATGCAGAACATGGTGAGCATAGATATTGCGTATCGCGGTAATGTGCTGTTCTTCAGCTTTGATAATGTGCATCGAATTGCTCCAGTAATGGTGTTTTACAAACTACCGGAATTCGCGACAGCAGGTTAAGCACTTAAACTTATAATCTGTATAAGCAAAAGTTTGGCTACAGAAGATGGGGCCGCAGCCCCATCTATTAGCCTGCCATTTTTGCCAGCAGAGCTGCACCCACTGGTTCTTCGTTCTGCAGTGGTGTTAATGCAATACGCTTTGCAAACTGCTCTGTAACGTCATTTATCAGCGGCAGTTCGCGACTGGCTCGGGTTACCAGGAACGGTGAGGACGGTTTCGCAGCAGCCAGACTGCTATTGATTACCCATGCCCATGGTTCAATTTCAGCCCGACGCAAATCCTGTTGCAGGTTTGCTGCTTCCAGTACAGGTGTCGTTTCGGCAAGCGTCACGATAATCACCTTCGTCTTCTCCGGGTCCTGCAATTGCATCATTGGCGTCAACACATTGTCATGCGTTTGCCCCATCTGACGCACCATTTCCCGGTGATAGGCTCCTGTTGCATCCAGTAGCAGAAGCGTGTGACCTGTTGGCGCTGTGTCCATAATGACAAAATGTTCGTCTGCCTCTTTGATGATCCGCGAGAATGCCTGGAAGACGGCGATCTCTTCAGTACATGGTGAGTGGAGATCTTCCTCCAGCACCGCCAGCCCTTCTGCATCTAACCCTTTCCCCTGATTTTCCAGAACAAAGCGACGATAGCGTTCAGTCTCTACTTTCGGGTCAATACGGCTGACCTGAAGGTTTGGTATCGAGCCATCCAGCGTATAAGACAGATGTGCTGCCGGATCTGACGTCGTCAGATGGACTTTATGCCCGCGTTTTGCCAGAGATACCGCCACCGATGCTGCAACAGCCGTTTTGCCGACACCGCCTTTACCCATCGTCATTACCAGACCTTTACCTGTCAGGCTGAGTTCATCCACCAGCGAGGCAAGTTTCGGTAAATCCAGAGTGTTCAGCGTCGTAGTTAGGAGAGACATCGAGGCTTCGCTCTCTGTAAATAACCCACGCAGGGCTTCGAGACCGACCAGATTAAATGGCTTCAGATACAGCTGCGAGCGGGGAAGGTTCGCCAAATTCTCTGGCATAGCAAGTAGCGCTTTTTCCTCCCGAGCTAAAATACTTTGCGCCAGCGGATCATTTTCACCCACAAATGGCGGCAACACACCATTAATGGCAAGGTGTTGATGCCGTAAACCGATAGCAGACAGCTCATCATGCGTATGGGAAACCTCTTTCAGTGTCGAAGCCTGGGCGCGGGCAACCAGAACCAGACGCGTGAGTGCAGCATCAGAGAGCGCCTTAACCGCATCTGAGTACTGGTGCTGTTGTTTCTCCAGCCCCACCAGCGGCCCGAGGTTAGCGGCGGCATCGGGGTTCGCTTCCAGATAACCGCTCCAGGCTCCCGGCAGCTCAAGCATGCGGATGGTGTGACCGGTTGGCGCGGTATCAAATACGATATGGTCATATTTTTCCCGCAGCTCATGATTGGTCAGTAGACCGGTAAACTCATCAAACGCAGCGATTTCCGTGGTGCATGAGCCAGAGAGCTGTTCTTCAATACTGCTGACCACATCGGCTGGCATCAGCCCGCGAACCGGGTCGAGCACGCGGTCACGATAAGCCTGTGCTGCAGCCATCGGATCAACTTCCATCGCGGCAAGATTTTCTACGGTGCTGATATCTGTGATTCGGTGGCCGATAGTCTGGCTAAAGACCTGGCCGACATTGGAAGCCGGATCGGTACTCACCAGAAGCGTTCTCTTACCCTGATCGGCCAGCCATACCGCAGTAGCACAGGCCAGAGATGTTTTACCCACGCCACCTTTGCCAGTGAAGAAGATGAACGGGGGAATGTCTTTTAAAAATGGAATATTCATCAGTAATAGCTCCTCTGGAATTAAGGCATACGTGGAATGCTGCAGCAGCGTGGTTGCGTGTTGTCTTCACTCCAGTCCTGAGTAAGCGGAATACCTGACCAACGGGCGATATCTTCACGCGTCGGGAGTTTGCCTGCCATCACGAGCTTCCCATCGAGCAAGGTGACGGGGAGGGACTCCATTCCTGATGTGTTCAGGAACTCTTTGATGACAGGGGTATTCAGGAACTGCTGCGGGTTCTTCGCAAGGCTGTAGCGCTGAATATCAACGCCATTCTTTTTCGCCCATTCGGCGTTGGCGTTCCATTTGACGGCATCGTCGCTGACCACAACGCTACTGGTTGCGCAGCAGCCTGCTGCTTCAAAGATCTCAATTTTTGACATGGACTGTTTACCTCAGTGTTTAGTCATTTGGCTTTACACTGAGGTAAACGAAGGTGACGGGAAAAAGATGCGCGATTAATTCATTTTTTTGTGGCAGCAGACGGGAGACGTGTCATCCGCCTCAATCTGACAAAGTTCTGTCATCGTTTCTTTCAGGTGCTTTCTGGCCCGAAGCAAACGGGATTTAAACGCCGTAAGCGTAATTCCCAGTTCATCGGCCAGAGACTGCTGGGGACGCCGGTTAAGGTCGGACTCTTCAATCAACCATCGCTCATCTTCGGGTAAAGCCTGTAATGTTTCAGGCAGGCAAATATCCAGCGTTGAGATTGCATCAGGGGATGCGTCTGTTAATGGGGCATCTTCTTCCAGCTCAACAAACTCCCTGGTGGTGCGGTACTCATCAATCAGCAGATTCCTCGCCGCCCGATATAGCCAGGCTCGCGGATTCTCCATCTCGCAGAAACTGTCTGAATGAGCGCGGGCACGCAGGAATAGCTCTTGCAGAAGGTCTGCTGCTTTTTCGCTATCACCTGTCTTCGATGTCAGGAAGCGAGAAAGTTCGGCTTCATGTTGCCGCCATAACGCGTTCATGCAGTTGTTGAATGCCGTTACATCACTCATCCTAGCCCTCAGATTTTGCTCTGATTAACCCGCCTGGAAAGTTCTTCTGCAGACTCTTTACGTTCGCTGTAGCGATCGACGAGATAAGCTGAGCTACCTCTTGTCAGCAGAGTAAATTTCACCAGTTCTTCCATCACATCCACGATGCGGTCGTAATAAGACGATGGTTTCATTCGTCCATCTTCATCAAACTCCTGCCAGGCTTTTGCCACGGAGGACTGATTCGGGATGGTGATCATCCGCATCCAGCGGCCAAGAATGCGCATCTGATTTACGGCATTGAAAGACTGGGAACCACCGCAGACCTGCATAACGGCCAGCGTCTTACCCTGAGAAGGGCGAACAGCACCTTCCGAAAGTGGTATCCAGTCAATCTGGGCCTTCATGATGCCGGTCATCGCACCATGGCGTTCAGGTGAGCACCACACCATGCCTTCGGACCAACGAACCAGCTCACGCAGCTCCATGACTTTAGGATGCGAATCAGGCGCATTGAAGTGGTCAACAAAAAC